>NZ_CALJRX010000043.1 GCF_937976265.1 uncultured Haemophilus sp. | reverse complement strand
AGCCATATTATTATCCAATTACGCGCGACGGGTGAACGCGAAGTGCCAAGTCATCTCGTGGGTAAATTAGCCATGAATGAGCTGAAAGAATTAGATAAAGTGGCGTATATCCGTTTTGCGTCCGTTTATTTGAGCTTTGATAATATCAATGAATTTACCAAAGAGATTGAAAGCTTAAAGGATTAATATGAGTGACACCTTTTCCCCTGATGACGTGAAATTTATGCAACTGGCTCTTGAGCTTGCGGCAAAAGGGCAGTACACCACTACGCCTAATCCATCGGTGGGATGTGTGTTGGTTAAAAACGGCGAAATTGTCGGGAAAGGGTTTCATTTTAAAGCCGGTCAGCCTCATGCGGAACGTGTGGCGTTAGCGGATGCCGGTGAGAAAGCGAAAGGCGCAACTGCTTATGTGACGCTTGAACCTTGTTCTCATTATGGACGCACACCGCCTTGTGCATTAGGTTTAATTGAAGCGGGAGTCAGTCGAGTTGTCGCCGCCATGGCAGATCCTAATCCTCAAGTGGCGGGCAAGGGCTTAAAAATGTTAGCCGATGCAGGCATACCAAGTGCGGTCAATTTATTGAACGAACAAGCAGAAGCGTTAAATAAAGGTTTTCTCAAACGTATGCGAACCGGCAAGCCTTATGTGCAGCTGAAATTAGCCATGAGTTTAGATGGCCGAACAGCCATGGCGAGCGGTGAAAGCAAGTGGATCACTGGTGATGCAGCTCGTGCGGATGTACAAAAAATGCGAGCCAAATCGACCGCACTTTTATCGACAAGTGCCACCGTGTTAGCCGATGATCCAAGCTTGAACGTGCGTTGGAATCAATTCCCCGATGATCTAAAAGCGGAATATGCTGAAGAGACTGTGCGTCAGCCTATTCGCATCATCTTAGATTCTAAAAATCGAGTTCAACCAAACCATCAATTATTCCATACCCATTCGCCAGTTTGGCTTGTGGGTTCAATTCCACGGGATATGTCTCTATTCCCTGATTTCTGTGAGCAAATGTTACTGCCAGAAAACTATGATTTTGATCGATTGATGACAGAATTAGGCAAGAGACAAGTGAATTCTGTTTGGGTTGAAGCCGGCGCCAATTTAGCAGGTAGCTTGATTGAACAACATGCTGTAGATGAATTAATCATTTATGTTGCCCCGAAACTCTTGGGAGATAACGCTCGAGGATTATGCCAACTCCCGCATTTAGAAAAACTTGCTGATGCCCCATTGTGGCGATTGCAAGAATGTGAAAGAATTGGGGATGATTTAAAGCTCAGTTATTTACCTAACTTATTAATAAAAGAATAAAAAATGTTTAAAAAACTTTTCCATTCCGCCCTTTGGGGGCTTGCTGCGGCAGGTGTTATTTTATTTGCCGTTCCTAAGCTCAATAACAGCAACCTTTTCTCTGCTGATGATATCGTTTCGTTTAATAGTGCCGTGAGAATTGCTTCTCCTGCCGTCGTGAACGTGTACAACCGCTCTTTTTCTTCTGCCAGCATTAATGATAGCGATCAATTACAAGTAAATAACTTAGGTTCTGGCGTGATTATGACGAAAGACGGTTATATTCTTACCAATAAACACGTTATTCAAAATGCCGATCAAATTGTAGTCGCACTGCAAAACGGCAATATTTATGAAGCGAATTTAATCGGTTCGGATAATTTGACGGATCTTGCGGTATTAAAAATCAAAGCAACCAATCTTTCTACCATTCCACAAAATAAAGAACGCCAAGTACGAGTTGGTGATATTGCTCTTGCTATTGGTAACCCGTATAACCTCGGTCAAAGTGTTTCCCAAGGGATTATCAGTGCGGTAGGGCGTAGTGCGGTAGGGGATTCCTTAGGTCGTCAAAACTTTATTCAAACAGACGCATCGATTAATCGTGGTAATTCAGGTGGCGCGTTGATTAACTCAGCTGGCGAATTAGTAGGGATCAGCACGTTAAGTATCGGTAAAACAGCCAATGAAATTGCAGAAGGGTTAAATTTTGCGATTCCAATTAGTATTGCCAATGATGTGTTATATAAAATTATTCGCGATGGACGCGTGATTCGTGGTTATTTTGGGGTACAAAGTGAAATCACCGCTAATTCAAACGGTGGTATCGTGATTACTGGCGTGACAGCGAATAGTCCTGCCGCCAAAGCAGGTATCCAGGTCGGTGATGTGATTTTACGTTTAAATAAACAAGATAACCTGTCTATTCGTGAAATGATGCAAATTATCAGTGATACTAAACCGAATACAGAAGTCATTGTGACTATTTCTCGCTTAGGTAAAGTGATTGATCTTCCCGTGATTATTGAAGAGTTGCCGTTTAATTAAGGATATATTGTGGAAGTTAAAACCAGTCACTTTTTTGCCTGTTTAGATCGTCTTCGCTTAATTCAGCGTTGGTCATTGATGCGCAATATTGAAAAGGAAAACTTAGCAGAACATAGTCTGCAAGTTGCCTTTGTGGCACAAGCCTTAGCCATTATTAAAAATCAATTTTTTGGTGGGGAAGTGAATCCTGAGCGTATTGCAGTGATGGCAATGTATCATGATACCTCTGAAATTTTTACTGGTGATTTGCCGACCCCAATTAAATATTTCAACTCTGAAATCACCCATGCTTATAAAGATATCGAAGCGGCTGCAGAATTGCATTTAATTAGTTTGCTCCCGACAGAATTGCAAGAGAGTTTTGCGCCATATTTAGATAGCGAGCAATTTAACCCAGAAGAAAAGCATCTAGTAAAACAAGCGGATTTGATTTGTGCTTATATCAAGGCTCAATTTGAATTAGAGCATGGTAACCATGAATTTAAAACAGCGAAAAAACGCTTAGAAAATTTAATGGAACAATGGCATAGCCAAGAAATGGATTATTTTTTACAGGTCTTTTTGCCGAGTTTTGGACGCTCAATTGATGAGATTGCGTTGTAAGCGAAAATAAAAATGTGCGGTTAATTTTTAACCGCACTTTTTGTTTTTGGGATTATTTCAATGTTGCCAAAATAATCTGTTCTGGATCCACGTGTAACCACACATCTTGTCCCACTTTCCAACCATCTTTGCTATGAATGCTGGCACAACATTCAATTGAGCTGTCCTTTATTCGCAAAATCGCTTCTTCATTCTGCATTGAAAGAATTGTTGCTTGGAAAAGGTTATTTTTTTCTTCTAATGGGGTGGCACTAATTTTCACCCAAGGGGCTTTAAACATGACCATCACTTCTTTTTCAGTAATGAGTCTGAGACGCTCAGCGCTGCGCATTGTGATCGAAACATGTAATGGGTGAGCTAAATCCTGAATGTTTACTGCAACAATACAGCGAGAGTCCACAATATGTTGGCTTGCCACCTTACCGAAAAATTGATTGCGAGCGCTACTTTGTAAGGAGAATTTTGCCGTTGCTGAAAGTAGGCTGTTTAGTGGGATCGTCTCATCTTGCAGAATATGAAAGGCGTGCTCTTGTGTTTGTTCGAGCAAATCATAAAGCTGCAGCAAACGCTCGGCATAAGTGGTTAATGAGGTACCGCCCCCATTTTTCCCACCGATATTACGTTCTAAAAGCGGTTTGGGGCTGATTTTATTCATTGCTTCAAGGTGATCCCAAGCACTTTTATAGCTTACTTTGGCGTTTTTGGCTGCTTGGTTGATGGAGCCACATTCTTTAATTTCTTTTAAGAGGCGAACACGTTTTGGATCAATAAATAATTCTTGATGAAGTTTGATCGTCAGTAAAATTTCAGTTTGTTTCATCATCTCCTCCTAATACACAATTTTGTTTATTTTACTTGATCTTTAAGTTTTTCTGTATGCTTATTTAAAAATTCAAGTTATAATTTGCCCGTAGTATATTTTTTTATATATAGTTTCATTTATATAGGAGATAAATAATGAAATTAACTAAATTTGCAACCGCACTTTTAATTGCGGGTATGGGGGTATCTTTTGCTGCATCAGCAAAAGTGACTGTGTTTGCAGCAGCTTCAATGACGGATGCGTTACAACAAATTGCGGATCAATATCAAACTGAAAAGCCAAATAATACCGTGGTTTTCTCTTTTGCTTCTTCTTCCACCCTTGCAAAACAAATTGAAGAAGGTGCACCTGCAGACTTATTTATTTCAGCTAGCAAAAAATGGATGGAATATTTATCAGACAAAAATCTCACTGTAAAAGAAACTGAAAAAGTATTAGTAGGCAATGAATTAGTATTAATTGCGCCGGCTAAAAGTGCTGTTAATTCAGTGGATATTGCTAAAGGTGAATGGATTAAAGGTTTAAAAGATAGCTATTTATCTGTGGGTGATCCTGCACACGTTCCAGCTGGACAATATGCAAAAGAAGCATTAACCAACTTGAATTTATGGGATCAAGTTAAAGATAGATTAGCGCGTGCGAAAGACGTGCGTGGTGCATTAGCCTTAGTTGAACGAGCTGAAGCGCCTTACGGTATTGTGTATAGCACCGATGCGAAAGTGAGTAAAGACGTGAAAGCAGTAGGTGTATTCCCGAAAGACAGTCATAAACCGATTGAATATCCGGTTGCGATTTTAAAAGATCGTGACAATGCGGATACCCGTGATTTCCTGAATTACTTAGAGTCGAGCGCAGCGAAAAAAATATTTGTTGAATATGGTTTCTCTGTGAAATAATGAGCTCAGACTTTATAAAGAAAGGACAGGCAACTGTCCTTTTTATTATCTCTAAAGAAATTTCGTCATATCGATATATACACAAGGAAATATTTTGCTCTCTTGGTTTCAATTAAACCCGATGGAATGGGATGCGATTCACTTAAGCATGATTGTCGGATTGAATTCTATGCTTTGGAGTTTGCCCTTCGCAATTTTTATCGCTTGGTTACTGGCTCGTAAGGAATTTTACGGTAAGTCTTTGATTACAGGAATTATTAATCTGCCTTTGGTGTTACCGCCAGTGGTAATCGGTTATTTATTATTAGTCGCCATGGGGCGTAACGGTTTTATCGGCAAGTATTTATATCAATGGTTTGGCTTATCCTTCGGCTTTAGCTGGAAGGGAGCGGTATTAGCTTCAGCGGTGGTGGCATTTCCATTGGTTGTGCGGGCAATTCGTCTTTCCTTGGAAAGCATTGATTTTAAATTAGAGCAAGCCGCACAAACGCTTGGCGCTTCGCCTTGGCGAGTCTTTTTTACAATCACGCTACCTCTTTCTCTCCCAGGTGTATTGGCGGGTTTAGTATTAGGTTTTGCTCGCTCTTTAGGGGAATTTGGCGCAACCATTACCTTCGTATCTAATATTGCAGGGGAAACCCAAACCATTCCTTTAGCAATGTATTCATTTATCCAAACACCTGGCGCAGAAGCACAAACAGCACGACTTTGCTTGTTTGCGGTGATCCTTTCATTAATTTCTTTATTGCTTTCTGAAGCCTTAAGTAAACGGATGCAGAAAAAATTGGGGCAAGGTGATGCTACACATTAATGTACAACAACAATTAGGCAGCCTAACCTTACGAGCAGATCTGCAACTGCCAACTCAAGGCGTGACGGCTATTTTTGGTTTGTCAGGTTCGGGTAAAACCTCATTGATTAATTTGGTGAGTGGTTTAACGCATCCCGATCAAGGATTTATTCGTTTAAATGACCGCACTTTGGTCGATGTGGAGAACGGTGAGAATCTCCCCGTGCATCAGCGCAAAATTGGTTACGTATTCCAAGATGCACGTTTATTTCCGCATTACAACGTCAAAGGGAATTTACGTTATGGCATGAAGAACGTCAGCCGTGAAGACTTTGACTATATCGTTCAGCTACTTGGTATTGAACCGTTACTCAAACGCTATCCGCTTACTTTATCGGGGGGCGAAAAACAACGTGTGGCGATTGGGCGAGCTTTATTAACAGATCCTGATATTTTGTTAATGGATGAACCGCTTTCAGCTTTAGATGTGCCTCGCAAACGTGAGCTTATGCAATATCTGGAAAGTCTATCCAAAGAAATTAATGTGCCGATTTTATATGTGACGCACAGTTTGGACGAATTATTACGTTTGGCCGATCGCGTTGTGCTGATGGAAAACGGCAAAGTGAAAGCCTATGACACCTTAGAGAATGTGTGGAACAGTCCGTTATTTGCCCCTTGGAAAGGCGAATCGGAGCAGAGTAGTGTGTTGGCATTGCCAGTATATTTGCATAATCCAACTTATAAAATGACCGCACTTTCTTTGGGCGAACAACAGCTTTGGATCAACGAAGTGCATCATCAAGCAAATGAAAAAGTGCGCGTCTGTATTTATAGTTCCGATGTGTCACTCACTCTCAGCAAGCCAGAGCAAACGAGCATTCGTAATATCTTACGAGGACAAATTGTACAAATCGTTCCGCAGGAGAATCGTATTGATATTGCGGTGTTGGTGGAAGGGCATAAAGTTTGGGCAAGTATCAGTAAATGGGC
>NZ_CALJRX010000042.1 GCF_937976265.1 uncultured Haemophilus sp. | reverse complement strand
GTCCACGACCGAAATAAGCGTATTCTTCGAATAAACCTTTTTGTAAGTAGTAACCAAAGTGATCAGCTTCATCATTGATGTATCCCGGAACATCTGTTGGTACTTTATATTTGTTTACCTCACCATTTTCGTAAAGCACTTCATATAAAGTCTTACCACGGTATTCTGGCATTTGAGCTAATAATTCTTCCCCCCATACTTCATCAGTTTTGAAGTATTTAGAGAATTCAACAATTTGCCATAAGTCAGAACGAGACTCACCCGGGCCTTTCACTTGTTGACGCCATAATTGAGTACGACGCTCAGCGTTACCGTAACCCCCTTCTTTTTCTACCCACATACAAGTTGGAAGAATTAAGTCTGCTGCAACCGCAGAAACGGATGGGTAAGGGTCTGAAACAACAATGAAGTTTTCAGGGTTACGCCAGCCTGGGAAAATTTCTTCATTAATGTTTGGACCACCTTGCATGTTGTTGGTACACATTTGCCATAAGAAATTCAGTTTACCATCTTTTAATGCACGACTTTGTTGCACCGCTGGATAGCCAGGTACAGTTGGGATGGTGCCTTTTGGTAATTTCCATTTTTTCTCAGTGATTTCAACGTGTTTAGGATTGGTTACCACCATGTCTGCCGGTAAACGGTGAACGAAAGTACCGACTTCACGCGCTGTACCACAAGCTGAAGGTTGACCAGTTAATGAGAACGGACCACAACCTGGTTTAGAAATTTTACCGGTTAATAAGTGTACGTTATAGATCATGTGGTTAACCCATACACCACGAGTGTGTTGGTTAAAGCCCATTGTCCAGAAAGAAACTAAGTTTTGTTCTGGATCGGCGTACATTTTCGCAAGGGTTTCAAGCTGATCTTTTGGTACACCAGAAATACGGTGTGCTTCATCTAATGTATAAGGTGCAACGATTTTCTTGAATTCTTCGAAGTCAGAGTCATACATTTTACCTGCAGTTTTACGATTTTTTGCTGCAACTTCAAGTGGGTGCTCTGGACGTAAACCGTAACCGATATCGGTTTCACCACGTTTGAATTTGGTGTGTTTGTTAACGAAATCCCAGTTTACTTTATCGTTTTGGATAATGTAGTTTGCAATGTAGTTAAGAATTGCAAGATCTGAATGTGGATTAAATATGATAGGCACATCAGCTAATTCAAACGAACGGTGTTCGAATGTTGACATAACGATGACTTTCACATTATCAGAAGAAAGACGACGGTCAGAAATTCGAGACCATAAAATTGGGTGCATTTCTGCCATGTTTGAACCCCAAAGCACAAAGGCATCGGTTTTTTCGATGTCGTTATAGCAACCCATTGGTTCATCCATACCGAATGCACGCATAAATGTAACCGCTGCAGATGCCATACAGTGACGAGCATTCGGGTCGATAGTATTTGAACGAAGACCACCTTTCCAAAGTTTTAGTTTTGCATAGCCTTCATAAATAGTCGTTTGACCGGAAGAGAACATCCCTACAGCATTTGGTTCTTTTTTCTTCAAGATGTCTTTGATTTTTTCCGCCATGATAGTGAAAGCTTGATCCCAAGAAACCGGTGTAAAGTCACCTTCTTTATGGAATTTCCCATCTTTCATACGTAATAACGGAGTTTGTACACGGTCAGCACCGTACATGATTTTAGAAAGGAAGTAACCTTTGATACAGTTTAAACCGCGGTTTACTTCTGCATCTGGGTCACCTTGAGTTGCGACAACTCGACCATCTTTGGTTCCTACCAATACGCTACATCCTGTACCACAGAAACGGCATGGGGCTTTATCCCATTTGATGCCCATATCTTCGGTCGCATTAACCTGTTTAACAGGGATGGTCATACCGGCAGCCGCTGCCGCTGCAAGTGCAGCATTGGCTTTCATAAAATCTCTACGATTAAGTTCCATAGTTTTCCCCACTCGTTGTTGAATTTTTTAGAATATACAAAAGAGTATGTATTCCTAAATTATTTATTTTTCATCTAAGTAATTAGAAATTAAAGAAACGACAATCACTCCTGGGATATCTTTAATTTCATCCATAAGATCCGCTAATGCTAATTGACGGTTACTTTCAAGGGTGACCACCAATTTGCCTTCATCAGATTTTTCGCCATGAATTTCAGCAGTTGGAATCGCTAAAATGGCTTCTTTGACTTGGTTAAGTTTTTCTGGTCTGGCTTGCACAACAATGCTACATACATACCAGTTCTCATTTTCGCTAAATTGACTCATCGATATTTGTTTCAATATTAAAAATTTTTATTGCTTTTGTTGGGCAAATACTCAGGCAAGCACCACAACCATTACAGCTTTCTAAATCCAATATAGGTTTTGCTACGCCACCAAGTTGTAATCGAAAACGGATGGCATTCATCGGACAGCTATCTTGGCAACTTCGACATTCCACTCGACTTTCTGTTAGGCACTGCGTTGTAATCTCAACTTTATGTGCCCAAGGCTCTTCTTCTAATGAGCGAAAAATCGGTTGTTCGCAAACTAAAACACATTTTTGACAGAAAGTGCATTCGCCTTTGTCAAATTGTATTTCAGGAAAGCCGCCATCGCCTTTTACGATAATTTGGGTTTCACATACCAGTATGCAATCACCGCACCGCGTACATTTATCCGTAAAGTCGCTCTCGTTTATCGACCAAGGTGGACGGATAGCATTTATACCTTGAATTTTCGCGTTTTCAGAATGTAACGATTGTAAAAATTGCCCGCGTAATAATTGTCTGCGAGAAGGATTATCAATCGCCATATTTTTCTTTAAAGTTAGGTATTTTCAAGGGATGCATTATCTAGTGCTAATAAAAAAATAGTAACTACCTAAAAGGAGTAGTTTTTAAGAAATATACACTTTTGTTGAGATAGATCAATGATATTTTGAAGATATGTTATTAATGTAAATAAATTGTTAAAATATAAGTGAAAATAATTATTAAATAGGGCGGAGAGTCCGCCCTTGAGAAAATTAAAAATATTATGCGTTTTGGGTTGGGTAATCCCACCAAATATCGAATAATTCACTGATTTCGATTTGTTGTAATTTATTTTCTTCTAACCACTTTTTCACTAATTGACGATGGCTTTCATCACATTTACCGATTTTCTCTAAGCAAACTAAACCTTCCCAATGTAAATAGCCGCTACCTTCATAAGCTAAGCCGTTTGGTTGAATCACTTCAGCAATAAAACGATCAACGGTTTCATCGATAGTTTCGATGCTGGTACCTTCAGCAAATTGCCAATTCACTAAAAAGCCTAATTCTTGGAATTCAGCTAAGTGAAGTTTTTTACGTTGACGTTGATTACGAGTTTTCATTTTCAATGTTCTCCTATGTTAAGGTAATGGGGTATAGTCATCATCTCGATGATTATTTTTTCTTAAAGTATAAATCCCACACACCGTGACCTAAGCGATGACCGCGCGCCTCAAATTTTGTAAGAGGGCGGAAATCAGGACGTGGAATATAATCTTGTTCGGCAGTATTGACTAAATTTTCATTGGCTGAAAGCACTTCAAGCATTTGTTCTGCATAGTTTTCCCAGTCCGTTGCCATATGAATAAAGCCATTTGGTTGTAATTTTTGGACGACTTGCTCTACAAAGTGCGGTTGAACAATACGGCGTTTATGATGTTTTGCTTTATGCCAAGGGTCTGGGAAGAAAAGCTGTAAACCGCCCAATTCGCCGTCTTTCACACAATCACGTAAAATTTCAGTGGCATCATGGCAAATCACGCGAAGGTTTTTCACGCCTTTTTCTACCGCATAAGCAATACAGGCACCCACACCAGGCGTGTGCACTTCAATACCGAGATAATTTTTATCAGGATTTGCTTCTGCCATATCCACTAAAGATTTCCCCATTCCGAAGCCAATTTCTAATATAACGGGATTCGTATTGCCATAAATCGCGGCAAAATCAAAAGGGGTGTTTTGATAATCTAATCCAAGATCAGCCCAGTGCTCATTCATCATATTTTTTTGAAAATCACTTAAGCGACCTGTCCGCAACACAAAGCTACGAACTTTACGTTTATAACGACCATCTTCTGTAAATTCAGCCGTTTCAACGGTTTTACGTTTTTGATCAGCAAAGGTTTTTTGCTCTTCTGTCATGGTTTTTATTCGTTCAATTAAAATTGGCGGCGATTATACACTAAAAGGCAAGGTTGTGGGATTTTTCCACCTAATTCCCGTATAATAGCGAAAATTTTTAATTGTTTTTTGTTATGAATATTGTCCGAGTTGCATTAGCCGTACCGCTTCCCCGATTTTTTGATTATCTCTATCCGCCCGACTTGACGCCAATCGTTGGTGGACGAGTATTGGTGCCTTTTGGTTCGCAAAAACGAGTCGGGATCGTGGTGGATTTACCCGCTTCTTCGGATGTAGCAAAAGAAAAGTTAAAACCGATTATTGATGTGCTTGATGCTGAATCACTTTTTAATTCCACAACGTGGGATTGGTTGGCTTGGTCGGCTAATTATTATCGTGCAGCATTAGGCGATGTGTTATTTCAAGCGTTGCCAGTAAAACTTCGTAATGGAGAAAGTGCGGTTAAAAATGACCGCACTTTTTGGCGTATTACGGAACTTGGAAAACAAGCGTTAGAATCGGGTGAATTAAAACGTGCCAAAAAACAAATTGAAGCCTTAAATTTATTGCTCACGCAAGATCTTGAAAAAGGTAACAATGAGATCAGTTCCGCAATTTGGTCAGCCCTTAAAGGCAAAGATTATGTGGAAGAGATTATTGTGCCTACTGAACAAAAAAGTTGGCAGCAAGCGCTAGGGGATAATCCTTTAGTTAATCTTGATAACCGATTGACCTTAAACAAGCAACAAGCCCTTGCATTTAGCCAGTTGCTTTTCCAAGAAGGCTTTAATGTGTGGTTGTTAGAGGGCGTGACCGGTTCAGGCAAAACTGAAATCTATCTGCAGTATATTGAAGAAGTCTTAAAGAAAGGCAAACAGGTTTTGGTTCTTGTACCTGAAATTGGACTTACCCCTCAGACCGTGAGACGGTTCCAAGCTCGTTTTAATGTGGAAATTGATGTATTGCATTCCAACTTGAACGATACACAACGCTTAAATGTTTGGGCGCGCGCAAGAACAGGACAAAGTGCAATCGTAATTGGCACGAGATCGGCGCTTTTCACCCAGTTTTCAGATCTCGGCTTAATCATTTTAGATGAAGAGCATGATGGTTCGTTTAAACAGCAAGATGGTTGGCGTTATCATGCGAGAGATTTAGGCATTGTTTTAGCGCAAAAACTCAATATTCCTATTTTGTTAGGTTCTGCGACCCCAAGTTTGGAAAGTGTGAATAACGTACAAAATGGTAAATATCATCATTTGGTGCTATCAAAAAGAGCCGGAAATTCGACCGCACTTCGTCAGTTTGTGATTGATTTAAAACATCAACGAATTCAAAACGGCTTATCCGAACCGCTATTGCAACGTATGCAAGAACACTTAGAAAAAGGTAATCAAGTGTTGTTATTCCTTAATCGACGTGGATTTGCGCCTGTGTTGTTATGTCATGAATGTGGCTGGATTGATGAGTGTCATCATTGCGAAAAACCTTATACTTATCACCAACACCAGCGCGTTTTACGCTGCCATCATTGTGGCGCACAAAAAACAGTGCCGATGCAATGTGGTCATTGTGGTTCAACGCATTTAGTTACAACAGGGTTAGGCACAGAACAGTTAGAAGAAACCTTAAAAGCACGTTTTCCACAATACAATATTGCACGTATCGATCGCGATAGTACGGCGCGAAAAGGCAAGCTTGAAGGTTATTTAGAGGATATTCAGCAAGGTAAAAGCCAGATTTTAATAGGCACCCAAATGTTAGCCAAAGGACATCATTTTCCGAATGTCACTTTGGTTGCTTTAGTGAATGTGGATAATGCCTTGTTTTCCCTTGATTTCAGAGCCGAAGAACGTTTGGCACAGCTTTATGTACAAGTTGCAGGACGCTCAGGCAGAGCCGAAAAACAGGGCGAAGTGGTTTTGCAGACACATTATCCGGATCATCCGTTATTAACTACCTTGCTTGAAAAGGGTTACCAAGCCTTTGCAGAAGAAACCTTGAAGCTACGCCATAATATGGGCTTGCCTCCGTTTAGTTTCCAGGCATTGTTTAAAGCACAATGTCGTCATTCTGAAGAGGCGGAAAATGCATTGTCGCAATTGGCCTCTTTCTTCTATGAACAAAAAATTGAAGGCTTGCAAGTGTTGGGGCCGATTCCCGCACCATTTAGTAAAAAAGCGGGGCAGTATCGTTGGCAGTTATTATTACAGCATGCTTCTCGGAAACAATTACAGGCGGCATTGAGTCGATATTCACCAGAGTTGATAAAGTCTTCTCAAGTGCGGTTGATTTTAGATGTAGATCCATTGGATTTGAGTTAGCAAAAATTCCCTAGAAAAATGCACAGTTTTTCAGTAGAATTAAGCGTTTTTTATACTCTAAGTTTAATTTATCGAATATTTTAGGATTTTATCGTGGCTCATCGAGATTTTGCCGGTCGAAGCGGCTCAAAAAATAATAAAAAGAAAGCAAAGAAACGTTTTAATCGTAATACCTTAATTGGTCTTGCGTTGGTGGCGGTATTAGGTTTTGGTTTAGGGCTTTACTTCTTAAAAAGTAAAACGCCTGAACCTGTAGTGACAACAACGGTTCAACCAGAAAAACCGCAACCGAAAAGCGTGTTGCCGAATCGTCCAGAAGAAGTGTGGCACTATATTAAAGAATTAGAAACCCGTACGGTGCCGGTGGATAATAATCCTTCTTCTGTTGAAAAAAATATGCGTTTGACGGAAGAGCAGCGTCAAGTGCTGATTCAAATGGAAAAGGAGCAAAAAGCAGCAGAAGAAGCGAAAAAATTAGAAGCTCAACGTAAAGAGCAAGAAGCGGCGAATGCAGAAAAAGCCGCGGCTCAAGCACAGCAAGCTCAACCAGCACAGACAGCTCAAACTCAGCCAGCTCAGCAAACAGCAAAGCCAGAAGCGAAAAAGCCTGAGCCAGTTAAAAAGCCTGAACCTCCGAAAAAAGTAGAAGTAGTGAAGGCGGAACCAGCTAAAACGGAACCTGCTAAAGCTGAGCAACCGAAAAAAGCAGAACCGAAACCTGCTGAGCAGCAAGTACAGGCTGGCGGCAAAAAATTTGGTTTACAATGTGGTGCATTTAAAAATCGCGCCCAAGCTGAAAGCTTACAAGGTCGTCTTGCGATGGCAGGTGTGAATGCGCAAATTGCGACAAGTGAAGAATGGAACCGCGTACGTGTGGGACCATTTGGTAGTCGAGATGCAGCAACAGCAGCACAAGATAAAGCAAAATCAGTGGCGAGTTGCGTTGTGATTGGAATGTAATTCAGAATTTAAAAGTGCGGTTAAAAATGACCGCACTTTTTTTATATTTTTCTCTTGCCAAAAAATGAAAAATCAATAAAATGAACGTTCATTCATTTTTGATATTCATCTTAAATGACCTTTCTCATATATAACCCTAAGAATTTGATTTTTTATTATGCGACAAGTAAAAGCCTCTAAAACGAAGCTTGATGTCAGTGAGCAGATCTTTGATGCCACAGATCGTCTTATGGCAAAAGAAGGATTACACCATCTTTCTATGCATAAGTTAGCCAAGGAGGCAGGCATCGCAGCTGGCACGATTTACCTTTATTTTAAGAGTAAAGATGAGCTATTAGCACAATTTGCTCGTCGAGTGTTCAATAAGTTTGTTACAGCGATTGAAGAAGGCTTTGATGAAAGCCAATCTTTTTTCGAGCAATACAGAAAAATGTGGTGGAATATTTGGCATTTTCTTCAAGAAAATCCAACGATTTTGTTAAACATGAACCAATATCGATCTTTGCCGGAGTTTATTGAAATCTGCAAAGAAATAGATCATTCGTGTTGGGAGCAGTTTTGTCTCAAGGGACAAGCAGCAAATGAGTTAGCTGATTTAGATCCTCATATGTTATTTTTGCTGAGTCTTAAAACGGCAATAGTTTTAGCCTCAGATATTAAATTTCTCGGTACGGCAGTAACCGATGCGATGTTAGAATCTGTCATTGAACGCTCTTGGCGTGCAATTCAGAAGTAGTAATTTATTGTCAGAATGGAGTTTTCCAAATGAGTATAACTCAAACGAATAAACCAAAGCGTTCGCATGTTTTCTTTTTGAAATTAGCGTTGGGCGTGTTTGTGTTAATTTTTGCTGCGATGATTTTTATGAATCAGATGAAAGCAAAAGGCATTGCTGATTTCTTAGCAAATAAACCTGAAACAGCTTCTCCTGTCACAGCAATGACAGTTAAGGCCTCAGAATGGACGCCGATCATTGAAACCACAGGTCTTGTTCGTCCAAATCAAGGGGCAATGTTAAGTGCACAAAGCGCGGGAACCGTGTCTAAAGTGCTCGTACAAAATGGCCAAAGCGTGAAAAAAGGTGATTTGTTAGTTGAGTTAGATAGCTCGGTTGAACGTGCAAGCTTACAATCGGCCCAAGCTCAAGCGGTGTCATTACGTCAAACTTATCAACGTTATGCAAACCTTGCGGGCAGCGGGGCTGTTTCTCGTCAAGAATTAGATAATGCAAAAGCAGCTTATGAAGCACAAGTGGCAAATATTGAGTCATTAAAAGCAACAATTGAACGTCGCCAAATCGTTGCGCCATTTGATGGTAAAGCGGGTATCGTGAAAGTGAATGTTGGTCAATACGTTTCAAACGGTACTGAAATTGTGCGTGTAGAAGATCGTTCTTCAATGAAAGTGGATTTTGCGATTGCGCAAAACCTATTAGATAAATTGCATATAGGTCAAAAAGTAACAGCTACTGCCGATGCCCGTAAAGGTGAAACCTTTGCTGCAAAAATTACCGCTATTGAGCCGGCAATTGATTCTTCAACGGGTTTAGTGGATGTTCAAGCAACGTTTGAACCAGAAGATGGGGCAAAATTATTATCCGGTATGTTTACTCGCTTACATGTCGCTTTACCAACTGAGCATAATCAAATCGTTGTGCCACAAGTGGCAGTGAGCTACAACATGTATGGCGAATCGCTTTATATTTTGACCGCACTTTCCGATGAAGAAGTGGAAAAGTTAGGGGGCGCAGAAAAAACAGCCAATATGTATCGTGCAAAATCAATCACCGTGTTTACAAAAGATCGTCAAGGCATTTATGCACAATTAAAGGGTGATGAAGTCAAAGTGGGCGATAAAATTGTGACCGGTGGTCAGCAAAACTTAAGTAACGGCTCATTAGTCTCTGTTGCAGATAGAGCGGGCGTGGGTACTGAACAACCTGCGAAGAAAACGAATCTTTAATTAGGAAAAGCGAATGAAATTTACTGATATATTTATTCGTCGTCCTGTTTTGGCGGTTTCGATTAGCTTGTTAATCATTATTTTAGGATTACAAGCGA
>NZ_CALJRX010000041.1 GCF_937976265.1 uncultured Haemophilus sp. | reverse complement strand
CCGCACCCGCGTAAGGTGTGTATTTTTCCGATGGATCGATTAATTTCACCACCGTACCACAACCAGTTAACGCTAAAAGTGCGGTTAAAATCAGAAGTGTTTTTTTCATTCACGACGAGCTTTTAAGGCTAAATAGACGGCTTCCGGCACCAGTTCTTTCACATCCCCATGATGCAAATAAATTTCTCGTACAATCGTGGAAGACACAAACGCCCATTTTTCTGTTGGTGGGAAAAACAAACTATCCACACCATCGGTTAATAAACGGTTTAACGCAGCCAGTTGTAATTCATATTCGAAGTCCGTCGTTGTGCGTACGCCACGAATAATCGCGGTAATCTTTTTCGCTTTGATTTCATTCGCGAGTAAATCAGAGAATCCAAATACTTCCACATTGGGTAAATGAGCGACCGATTGACGCACGAGCTCAACGCGTTCTTCCAATGAGAACAATGGCTTTTTACTCGGACTATTCGCAACCGCAACAAAAACTTTCGGAAAAATGACCGCACTTCGCGCAATGATATCTAAATGCCCGTTGGTGATCGGGTCGAACGTGCCAGGGTAAATTACGCTTGTCATTTATGGTTCTCCGAAATATGGGTTAAATAAGGATGAAGCAAATCTAAAAGACGCTGTAATGCGCCACGATTTTCGATTAATACCTCGTAACCTGCATTGCCTAAACGCTGACGTGCTTCTTTTGAATTCAATAACTTATCAATAATCTCTGCCAACGCTTTCTCTGTGGAGTTGATTTGCAACACACCTTGTACTTCTAAGAGCGAGGTAAAAACTTCAGGGAAATTGAAGGTATGCTTTCCACTCACAACAGGTAATTTAAACGCCAAAGGCTCTAGAGGATTATGTCCACCATGTTTGACCAAACTTCCGCCGACAAACGCAATATCTGAAATACCATACATCAACATCAACTCGCCCATGGTATCACCCAGAATCACTTGGGTATTTTCTGAAGGAGTCTCCCCCGTTGAACGACGAATAAAGTTAAAGTTGGCTTTTTCAATTAAACCTGCCACAGGATTAAAACGTTCAGGATGACGAGGCACGAGCAATAACAGCAAGTTTGGATGTTTTTTCAGTAACAAATGATGCGCTTGTAAAATGAGTTCTTCTTCCCCTTCATGGGTGCTCGCCGCAATCCAAATCTGGCGATCTTTCGCCCAGCTCTCATGAAGTGTTGCAATGTTTTTGAGTAATTCATCACTGACTACAAGATCATATTTAATATTGCCGGTTAATTGAAGGCGATCTTTTTCATAACCTAACTCTAAATAACGCTTTCCACTGATACTATCCTGCGGTGCAATCAAGCTGATTTGAGAAAACATTCTTTGTAAGCGTTTTTTTACCTTGCCGTAACGTCTGGCTGAACGTACAGAAAGGCGTGCATTGGCAACAATGAAAGGAATATTTCGATGAGCCAAACAATCAATCAAATTCGGCCAAAGTTCTGTTTCAATCACAATGAATACTTTAGGCTGAATAAAATCAATAAAACGATTGATGACACAAGGTAAATCGTAAGGCAAATAGCAATGCGTCACGCTATCCCCGAACGCAGCTTTTACACGTTCAGAGCCTGTTGGCGTGACCGTTGTAAATGTGATTGGTAAATTCGGGTATTCCTTCTGAATGCGTTTTACTAGCGGCGTAGCGGCAATCACTTCCCCTACCGATGCAGCATGAATGACGATCCCATCTTCTGCAGGCTTAACAAGATTCGCATAAATACCATATCGCTCACCTAAACGCTTGCGATAATTAGGAGCCTTGAGACTTCGTAGCAACATGAAGAACAGCACAAAAGGCTGAATTAGATACATCAGGCTAGTATAAAAAAAACGCCACATAAAATAAATTCGGTTATACTGACAAAAATTTCGGCTAGTATAGCAAAAAAAGGATCAAAATATGCCAACAATTAGCATTGCCATGATTGTCAAAAATGAAGCGGCAAATCTCGCTCAATGTCTCGATACGGTAAAAGATTGGGTAGATGAAATCATTATCGTCGATTCAGGCAGTACTGATAACACGCAAGAAATTGCGGAACAATATGGTGCAAAATTTTATTCGCACCCTGATTGGCCAGGTTTTGGTAAACAACGCCAACGTGCACAACAATATGTCACCAGTGATTATGTTTTGTGGCTAGATGCCGATGAACGCGTCACACCAAAACTGCGTGAATCCATTCAACAAGCGGTTCAACAAGATACGCCAAATACGGTTTATGATATTCCTCGTGTGAGTGAAGTATTTGGACGTGAAATTCGTCATTCCGGTTGGTATCCGGATTATGTGGTGCGTTTATATCGCACAAATTATGCGGGATATAATGATTCTCTGGTTCATGAAAAAGTGGTTTATCCTGAAAACACGAAAGTACAGAAATTAACTGGAGATCTAGAGCATTTCACCTATAAAAGCATTCATCACTATTTGGTAAAATCTGCAGGCTATGCCAAGGCTTGGGCAGATCAACGCCAAGCTAAAGGTAAAAAAGCAACATTGTGGCAAGGTGTCAGTCATGCCATTGGTTGCTTTGTCAAAATGTACATTTTAAAAGCCGGTTTCTTAGATGGAAAACAAGGTTTTCTGCTTGCGGTACTTTCGGCCCATTCCACCTTTGTGAAGTATGCTGATTTATGGGAGCGTAATCAACATTAATCAAAAACAAAAAGAGCGGTCAAATCAAAATTAACCGCTCTTTTTTATTTCTTTTAGAACAAGAAAAATTAGTTTTTCGCTGCTGCCGCTGCTTTCACGATTACCGCAAATGCAGGCGCTTTAAGTGAAGCACCGCCCACTAATGCACCATCGATATCCGGTTGAGTGAATAATTCTGCTGCGTTAGCATCATTTACTGAACCACCGTATTGAATGATCACTTGATCTGCTACAGCTTGTGATTTTGCTGCGATGTGGCCACGGATAAATGCATGAACAGCTTGTGCTTGTGCTGGAGTCGCTGATTTGCCCGTGCCGATTGCCCAAATTGGTTCGTAAGCAATCACTGCACCATTAAATGCTTCTACGCCTAATGCGTTGATGACTGCATCAATTTGACGTGCACATACTTCTTCAGTTTTGCCTGCTTCGTTTTCAGCTTCAGTTTCACCGATACATAATACTGGTACTAAACCGGCTTCTTTTAATGCACCAAATTTTTTCGCTACGAATTCGTCGCTTTCTTTGTGGTAAGTACGACGCTCAGAGTGACCGATAATGATGTATTTTGCACCAAAATCTTTTAACATTTCAGTTGAAATATCACCTGTGAAAGCACCTTTAACATTCACATCAACGTTTTGTGCACCTAACTGAATCACACTTTTACCGCCACAGCTGCAACCACAACCAGAAAGTGCTGCTTCAGCCGTACCTAAATACATCACTGGTGGGGCAATTGCCACATCACAACCTGTTACATCATGTAATTCTGCTTTTAATCCTTCGATTAATTCTTTGGTGAACGCTTTGGAACCGTTTAATTTCCAGTTACCCATTACTAAAGGACGACGTGCCATTTTTGTTTCTCCATATTGAATAAATAAAAAGTATGTTTACTATACCAAACTTTAGGCAGATTTCTTTGTGCAAAATCACATTTTGAAAATTTTTTTGGGGAAATGATGATTATTTTGTGCTAAAAAGCTACAATCTACTGTACGGAACCGATAAAAAATAACCAATTTTATAAATAAACGGAAAATAGGTCTGGTAACAATGAAAATTTTCAAAGCCGAACAATGGAATATAGAAGTGCTTGCTCCGCTCTTTGAAGCCTATCGACTTGCCAACGGAATGAGTGAAAATCCTGACCGCACTTTAACCTTTTTAACGAATCGTATACGTTTTAATGAAAGCATGTTTTTTGTTGCTGTAAACGAAAACTCACAGGCGATTGGTTTTGTTCAACTTTATCCTCGCTTATCCGCTTTACAACTACAACGCTATTGGCAATTAACCGATATTTTTGTAAAAGAAGATAAACATCAAGCCGAGATTTATGCTGCCCTTATTTCTAAAGCGAAAGAGTTTGTCCGTTATACACAATCTAATCGTTTAGTGGCAGAATTAAGCCAAGCCCAACAGAGTATTTTAGAACGCGAAGGATTTAAACTAAACACGAAAAAAAGTTTGTTTGAATTAACTCTCTAATGCATACACTCCTCAATCAATATTGGGATTACTTGCGAATTGAACGCCAAGTAAGCCCACATACGCTCACCAATTATCAACATCAACTGGATGCGATTTTAGCGATTTTGGCTGAAAAAGGTATTCAGCACTGGCAGCAAGTGAATCCTAGTGTGGTTCGTCTTATTTTGGCGGAAAGCCGTAAGCAAGGTTTAAAAGAAAAGAGCTTAGCGTTACGTTTATCAGCCCTTCGTCAGTTCTTCAGCTATCTTGTGCAGCAAGGTCAAATGAAAGTGAATCCCGCAACGGGTATTTCAGCACCGAAACAAGGCAAGCATTTACCGAAAAATATTGATGCTGAGCAAGTCCAAAAATTGCTTTCAAATGACAGCAAAGAGCCTATTGATTTGCGTGATCGTGCGATGATGGAATTGATGTATAGCTCAGGGCTTCGCTTATCTGAATTACAAGGCTTAAACCTCAATAGTATTAACACTCGTGTACGTGAAGTCAGAGTGATTGGTAAAGGAAACAAAGAACGTATTGTGCCTTTTGGACGTTATGCTTCTCATGCAATTCAGCAATGGTTGAAAGTACGCCCTTTATTTAATCCTAAAGATGAAGCGCTTTTTGTGAGCCAACAGGGAAATCGCCTCACGCATCGCTCTATTCAAAAGCGAATGGAAACCTGGGGCATTCGCCAAGGATTAAATAGTCATCTCAACCCACATAAACTACGCCACTCTTTTGCCACTCATATGCTGGAAGCGAGTTCAGATTTGCGGGCTGTTCAAGAGCTTTTAGGGCACAGCAATTTGTCCACCACGCAAATTTATACGCATTTGAATTTCCAACATCTTGCAGAAGTGTATGATCAAGCCCATCCTCGAGCAAAACGAAAAAAATAAACAAAGTGCGGCCAGAAATCGTCGTCTTTTTTAACCGCACTTCTAAACAAAAAGGCTACCTTTCGGTAGCCTTTATTCATTTAACTATAAGCTAAATGCTTGAATATAAGGAAGTTTACCTTTCTTCAGCATGTCTTCGATACCGCTTTGGTGATCATTTTCACCTAAGCCTCGTAATTCAAAGGTAACGCCAATGCTGTTGTCATAAATCACTTGATCGTCACGTTGATTTTGTCGACTGGTGACATAACGTCTCGCCCCGACACCAACAGACCAACAACATGAGTTATATTGCACACCCACATATTGCTCAATCGGTTTTTTCAATGCAATATCTTGATAGTATTTTCCGACAAGTGCCCAGTTATCTGATACTTCCCATGCTGCTACAACACCAACCTGTTTAATATCTTGTTGGTAACGGTTTGCGGAAGCTCCCAAGTTTTGGTTGATATACTCTTTACTTGCGTAGCGATAATTTAACTGAATCAGATTGTTCTTCATCGGGTTAAATTCCAAAATACTATTTGCTAATGAGGCTTCATCTAGTAACGTATCGTATTGGTAGCTACCACGCCAATTCCATTTGTCACTAATTTTCCAGTTGGATTCTAATACCCAAGAAGAAGATGATTTTGGTGTACGATTATCTGGATTATCATCAATTTTTGATGCCGTTAAATAATAAATTTGTCCTGCTGAGAAATTAAAACGTTCATCGGCATTCTTATCATAAAAACGCGTTGTACCACCAAGCGTTATTTGATTGGCGGATGAAATACGATCTAAACCACTATAACGACGATCACGGAATAATGAATAATAATCTTGTTGGATTAACGCTGAATCATAACCAAAGCCAAGATAATCATTCACTCGTTTTGAACCAATATTACTTTGATCTTTATATGGTCGATACAAGTATTGAATATGAGGTTCAAGCGTTTGTGTATAACCATCAAATAAGGTTTTATTGTTTGCTAAAACCGTTTGTAAATCTACTTTTAATTGTGGCAATACACGATTTACTGATTTTTGTACCTCTTCTGCCACAGAAGATGAACCTTTTTTCTGGTTATAATGGGTCGCGTAAAGTTTAGTCTCAATATTCAAACTACCATATTTATTTGACATCGCGGTTGCCAAACTTGGTTCAACATGAAAACGCCATGCTTTTGGCATCAAAGCACTATCATTATCAAAGCGTACTGCTTGCGAAAATAATTTAAAATCGATCCAACCATTTGCCAAATCATTTTTGTAATAATTGAAGTCGATTTGTGGCAGCGCACGGTAAGGCCCGATATCGACCTCATCAAAAATTTGGAACTGACGTACAGAAACGGCAACATTATAGTTAGGTTGATAATATGCTATACGTGCATATTGGTTCGCATAACCATCAGTACTGTCACCATACTCCGAATCAAAATCCGTGAAATATTGTTTATCACTTACTTTGGTGTAATCAACGTTTAAACGCCAGTTTTCAAGAAAAGAGGAGCTATGGTTCCAATAGAATAAATGACGTTTACGGTTATCACTGATGTATTCATCATAACGATCACGTCCTAAATATTCGCCCGCGAGTTTACCTTCACCAACAGGTGTTAAATAACGGAATTCGCCATTTAATTGCCAACCACGACGAGACATATATTTGGGTGCAATTGTGGCATCATAATTTGGTGCAATGTTCCAATAAACAGGCTGTTTATACCAATAACCATTACGACTCGAATATCCGAGGGTTGGCATCAATAAACCTGAACGACGGCGATCACCAATCGGTAATTGTAGATAAGGGGTATAGAATACCGGTACACCTAATACTTTAAAACGAGCATGCCAAAATTCGGCATATTCTTCTTTAATGTGTTGACGAATCTCAGAAGCATCTACCGCCCACGCATTATCATCTGGCAAACAAGAGGTAAATGTCGCGTTTTTCATTAAGCGGTAATCATCGCCTAACTCGATTTCTTGCGCTTTACCACGACCTTGACGTCCTACAAGCTGGTAGTCTGCATCAGTGACGTTACCGTTTTTGCTATCTAAATTAAAACTCGCATCATTCCCTAATAGATTGATTTGATTATCTTTGTAATCAAATCCGCCACGTAAATAAGCCCAACGCTGAGCTTGATTGCCCTCACCTGTTTGTTTGACTTCAACTGAATTTCCGACCAGATGACGGTTTCCTTGTTTCAAATCCACATTGCCTTGATAAATCGCCTGAGTTGGCTGATTAATCTCTGCTTTATCTGCTTCAATATAAACCGGCAAATTATTAACATCACCTTTCACGACCTCACCAGTAAAATGAGGCACACCAAGCAAACATTGAGAATGCAGATCTGCCAAACTTTGTTGACTATAAAGTGCGGTCAGAATTGAGATTGAAATTAAGGTATATTTTTTATTCATAATTCAGTTCTTATTCAGATGAAATTAGGGGGATTATACTGGAACATCATTTACAACAACAGTTATTTGTATGGTCGTTGACTAATCCCATAGATTGCATAAAGGCATAGCATGTCGTTTCCCCAACAAAGACAAAACCACGCTTTTTCAACGCTTTTGACATTGCTTTTGAGGTTTCAGTTCTGGCGGGTACCACAGAAATATCCGGTACATCATTGATAATCGGTTGATGATTCACAAACGACCACACAAAATCACTGAAATTTTCACCGCACTTTTCCATGGCTAAATAGGCTTTGGCATTTTTTACAATGGCTTCCAGTTTTGCCCGATGGCGAATAAGCCCAGTATTTTCCATGCAACGATCAATATCCTGTGCAGTCATTTGCGCGATTTTGCTTGGATCAAAGTGATGGAATGCTACCCGATAGGCTGCACGTTTTTTCAATACGGTGATCCAGGAAAGCCCCGCCTGTTGTCCTTCTAAACAGATTTTCTCAAACAGTTTTTGGCTGTCAAATTGTGGCTTGCCCCATTCCTTATCGTGGTAGTCGATATAAATCGGAAGTTCGCCCACCCAAGGGCATCTTGTACTCATGCCATATCCTTTTTGAGTTGTTCATAGATTGCGACAAAATCAGGCATCACCCCACGCCATAAATAGAATGAATGGGCAGCTTGCGCCACCAACATACCAAAACCATCGCTGACATTATTTAGACCTAAGGATTTACAGTAGGCAATAAAAGGCGTGTCACTGCCTTTGGCATATTGCATGTCATAGCAAGCTCGGGCTAATGATAAGATTGAGGCATCAACGGCGGCGGTATGTCCGCTTAATCCAGCAGAAGTTGCATTGATCACTAAATCGTAGGTTTGCGCGGGAATCGTATCCATTGCGACAGCTTCAATTGTGCCGTAAGGTTTGAACTTATCTGCCAGTTGTTGTGCTTTTTCTAGGGTGCGGTTAGCCAAGACAATCTGCTGTTGTGCTTCCAATAAAGGCAGTAATACCCCTTTGGTTGCTCCGCCGGCACCTAAAATTAAAATGCGTTGTTGTGGCTGAATCCAACCTAAGCGTTGTAAATCCGTCACTAAACCAATGCCATCGGTATTGTCCGCATAAAGTTTACCGTTAGATAATTTTTTTAGTGTATTACAGGCTTCTGCCAGTTTTGCCCGTTCGCTATGTTCTTCAGCAAGCGCATAGGCGCGTTCTTTAAATGGTGCGGTGATATTGCAACCTTGTGCCCCTTCAGCAAAAAAGGCCTGTAATTGCTGCTCAAAATTCTCAAGATTACCTAATTTGGCAACATATTCCATCGTTTGCTGGGTTTGCTTGGCAAATAAGCGATGAATCACCGGGGATTTACTTTGGGCAATCGGATTGCCCCAAACGGCATAGTGCTGCATGTTTTATCCTTGTCTGAAAAGTTGGTTTGTGAGCAAATCGCGAATTTCCGATGGATTTTGTGCTTGGCCGACAGCTTCATCAAGCACGGGGAAATCAGCCCCAAATTGGGAACGCACGGCATCTGCGCTGCGGCAAGGTGATTGACCGGTTAAGTTCGCGCTGGTCGAGGTGAGGGCAAAGCCGGTTTCTTCGCATAAGGCTTTGACGGCAGGATGAGTACATAAACGCACCGCAATGCTATTAAATTGCCCCGTTAGAAAATGTGGGACTTCTGCCTTTGCTGGCACCACCCAGGTGATTGGATGTTCATATTGTGCCTGTAAGCGTGCAAGCTGTTCGTCCGACAAACGGGAAAAATCAACAAAGGGCTGCAAAAAATGCAAGCTCGGCGCGACTAAAATAAGGCCTTTTTCAATCGGTCGCTGTTTTAAATCGAGCAATTTTCTGACCGCACCTTCACTCAGTGGATTACAGCCCAAACCGAATACCGCCTCAGTAGGATAGGCAACCACTTCATCTTGCATTAAACGGGTGGCAATTTGTTGTACATTCATTTTTCGTTCTCAAAAATATGTCGACAGCCTTTATTCGCGCATTGCCACACTTGCTGTTCGGCATTTTCACTTTTTAATAGCGCTAGTGGAAAATGGCATTGTGGACAAGGCATGGCATAGGGTTTTGCTGGTAAGGAAAATTTGCAATGGGGAAAGTTATCGCAACCATAAAAGATTTTCCCTTGTCGTCCACGACGAGCAACTAAATGCCCTTTATGGCATTCCGGACAGTCAATGGATTGTTCTTCATCCTGTTGCTCATGCACCACAAAATCACAATCGGGATAATGACTGCAACCAATAAACATCCCAAAAGCACCTTGTTTGAGTTGGAGTGGATTGCCACATTGCGGGCAGGTTTCATCAAGCTCTTTCAACACCTTATGTTCTACCTTATGCAAGGGACGCAAATAATCACAGGCAGGATATGCTGTACAACCTAAAAACAGTCCTTTTTTACCCTGTTTCATTTGCAAAGGCGCGCCACATTGTGGGCAATATTCTTCGTGTTTTGTGTGTTGGAAAAGACGTTGACTCATACGCTGTCCCTATGCTTGTAGCATTGCTTCCAATTCTTCCTGGGCTGCTAACCAATCCATTTCGACTTCTTCCAATGCTTTCTTCACCTCTACTTGCTGCGCTAAAAGTGCGGTCAATTTTTCTTTATTTTCCGTGCTATATAGTTCGGAATCTGCTAATTGGTTTTCAATTTCCGCAAGTTTGGAGGCATGTTTATTCATTTTTTCCTCCAGTTGGGAGATTTGTTTGCGAAGAGGCGCGGTTTGTTGGCGCAGTTCGGCCTCACGACGTTTTTGTTCCTTGCGGTTTTGCATGGAATTTTCATTGTCGTCATTTTTCTCCGAGGATTTATTTTCTGGTGCGCTATTTTGTTCATTCAGCCACTTTTGATAATCCTCTAAATCGCCTTTGAATTCTTCCACTTTTTTATCGTGGACCAAATAGAATTCTTCCACGGTATTACGTAGTAAGTGGCGATCATGGGAAACCACCACCAAAGAGCCTTCGTAATCCACCAGCGCTTCGGTTAAGGCCTGACGCATATCCAAATCCAAATGGTTGGTTGGTTCATCGAGTAGTAATAAGTTTGGACGTTGCCAAACAATCAGCGCAAGCACTAAACGGGCTTTTTCCCCACCGGAAAAGGCTTTCACCGCTTGATTAACTTTGTCGCCATGGAATGCAAAACTCCCAAGATAATCCCGTACCTGTTGCTCCGTTTGCTCTGGTGCGAGTTTCTGCATGTGCCAGAGAGCGGATTCATCTGCTCGTAGCGTATCAAGCTGATGTTGAGCAAAATAGCCAAGTTGCACGCCTTTAGCTAATTGAACAGTACCGGAAAGAGCGGTGAGTTCTCCCGCTAACAATTTAATCAAAGTTGATTTCCCCGCACCATTTTTTCCCAATAAACCGATGCGCGAACCCGGTACTAAATTCAGTTTAATTTTACTTAAAATTTCTACCGCACTTTCACCGCTGCCATAACCTGCGCTCGCCTGCTCAATCATCACCAAGGGATTCGGCAAAGATAGCGGTGGACGGAATTCAAAGGTAAAAGGATTATCCACATAAGCCGGTGCAATCAGTTCCATACGCTCTAAGGCTTTCATGCGACTTTGTGCTTGTTTGGCTTTGGTCGCTTTGGCTTTAAAGCGGTCGATATACTTTTGTAAATGGGAGATTTTTTGTTGTTGCTGACGATACATGGCAGTTTGTTGCGCTAGCTTAGTTGCTCGTTGCACTTCAAAGGAAGAATAATCACCCGTGTATTCGTTGAGCTTCTGATTTTCGATATGGAGGATTTTCGTCACAATTGGATCGAGGAAATCTCGGTCGTGGGAAATTAGTACCAAGGTGCCTTGATATTGAACTAACCAACGTTCTAACCAAATAACCGCATCCAAATCCAAATGGTTGGTCGGCTCATCCAGTAATAATAAATCCGATGGACAAAGCAATGCTTGCGCCAAATTCAAGCGCATACGCCAACCACCGGAGAAGGATTTCACTGGTTGAGCGATTTCTTCTTGGTTAAAACCTAAACCATGCAATAAGGAAGCCGCGCGAGATTGGATCGTCCAAGCGTCCAAGGTTTCTAATTGTCCGTGAATGCGCGCAATCGCATGACCATCATTACGTTCATTTGCTTCGTTAAGTTCCTGCTGCAAACGGCAATATTCGCGATCCCCTTGAATTACATAATCAATGGCTGAAATATCCAATGCCGGCGTTTCTTGATTCACCCAAGATACCCGCCAGTTGGATGGATAAGTGACCTCGCCGCCCTCTGGCGTTAATTCTTTTTTTAATAGGGCAAAAAGAGACGACTTACCGCAACCATTCTTCCCCACCAAGCCGACTTTTTGTTTCGGATTGATGGTTGCCGTGGCATTTTCGAGCAATTCGGTTTGCCCGCGCTTTAGGGAAATATTATTAAATACAATCATTTTTTCGAATACATCTGAATTTGTGCCTATTTTGCAATATTTTTCCTTTTCTCGGAACAGTCTATTCCAATTTTATCGATATTTCTGCCTGAAAAAACACGTATAATGACGCTCAACAAATCAATCATGAGGAAATAAAATGAAGCTCTCTATTCTTAATCTCGCCCCTGTTCGAGAAGGGCAAACTTATTTGCAAGCCGTCGATTCGATGGTAGATCTTGCAAAACATGCGGAGCGCATCGGCATTGAACGCTATTGGATTGCTGAGCATCATAATATGAAAAATTTGGTGAGTTCAGCGACCG
>NZ_CALJRX010000040.1 GCF_937976265.1 uncultured Haemophilus sp. | reverse complement strand
ATAGGCATTTCAGATGCCTTTGCAAGATCTTTTTGTAAAAAAATGTAAATTTTTTTGCTATTTGCTTACAAATACACCAACATGACGAGAAAAATCATTTTAAAACGGTAATGCCATCAAATTCCCAAAGCGCTAATGCTTGTTCTAATTGGTGTTTATTCTCTACATCTTGCGTACAAAAAACCTGATTTTTCACCTCTAATTTTGACCGCACTTCTAATTTATCAAGTAAGAACTGCAACCGCTTGGCAATAGCGAATCCTGGATCCATAAAATTCTTCACTTGAGGTAAGCAAATTTGAATTTCATCTTTAATTAAAGGGAAATGCGTACAACCTAAACAAATCGTATCTAAATTCTCTATTGAGGCCCAAGGACTTAATTCATTTTTCAATGCAATCAAATCAACCGATTTTCCTTGGATTTTATGCTCTGCGATTTCAACCAATTTAGTGGAGCCTAATCGTTCAACTATACAATGGGTGGCAAACTGATGGATAAGATCATTAACATAAGGGCGTTTAACTGTGCCCTTTGTTGCCAATAGACCAATATGTTTCGTTTGTGAGATTTCTGCTGCTGGCTTAATAGCTGGCACGGTACCTACAATCGGAATAGAAAATTGTTCACGTAAAGGCGGTAACACCACCGTACTCGCGGTATTACAAGCGATCACAATGGCATCAAGTGGATAATCCTGATTAATTTTTTTACAAATATCCAATGTTCGCTGAATGATTGTTTCTTCTGATTTTTCTGAATAAGGAAAGCCAGCATTGTCAAAGCAATACAAATAATGGTTATCTGGCATCAGCTTCTTCGCTTCGCGATAAACGCTTAAGCCCCCCATTCCTGAATCAAAGAAAAGTACCGTTGATTTATTCATTTATAAAACTCTTTCAAAAATAACCGCTCTTTAGGCATTCGAATAAATTTCTCGATTATTTAGCCAACGACGGATTAAACTTTCTGCCACATCTGGATATTTCGCAATTAATGCCTTAGCATAATGTTGAACTGTTGGGATCATTTTACGATCGCGCATTAAATTCGCCACCTTAAATTCTGCAATACCCGTCTGTTTAGTGCCTAACACTTCACCAGGTCCGCGAATTTCTAAATCTTTCTCTGAAATCACAAAGCCATCTTGGCTATCACGCAATACCTGTAAACGTTTTTGCGACACTTTACCCAATGGCGGTTTATACATTAAGACACAAAAAGAAGCCGTACTGCCACGCCCTACTCGTCCACGTAACTGATGAAGTTGTGATAAGCCCAAACGCTCAGCATTTTCAATGATCATTAGACTGGCATTCGGCACATCTACACCCACTTCGATCACGGTTGTAGCCACAAGCAAATCGAGTTCTGCATTTTTAAAAGCAGCCATAATATCTTGTTTTTCTTGCGGTTTCATTCGCCCATGTACAAGGCCAATTTTAAGCATCGGCAAGGCTTTCGTTAAATCTTCCCAAATTGCCTCGGCGGCTTGCGCTTCTAATACTTCAGATTCATCAATTAACGTACAAACCCAATAAGCCTGACGTTTTTCATTAATACAGGCATTTTTGACTCGAGCAACGATTTCATCCCGGCGTTCTTCAGAAATAACCACTGTCGTAATCGGCGTTCGACCTGGTGGCAATTCGTCAATAATCGACGTATCAAGATCGGCATAAACCGTCATCGCTAACGTTCTTGGGATTGGTGTTGCAGTCATGATCAGTTGGTGCGGATAAAATCCTGCTTTTTCGCCTTTTTCTCGCAACATTAAACGTTGATGCACACCAAAACGATGTTGTTCATCAATAATCACCAAGGCTAAATCGGCAAATTCTACTTCTTCTTGGAATAAAGCATGTGTGCCCACCACCATTTGAACAGCACCGGACTTAATTTTTTCCAATTCCGCTTGGCGAGCTTTTCCTTTTACCTTACCTGCTAACCAGCCTACTTCAATACCAAAAGGTTCTAACCAACGGCGGAAATTATTCGCATGCTGTTCCGCTAAAATCTCTGTTGGCGCCATTAAAGCCACTTGTTTACCATTATCAATCGCTAATAAGGCCGCTAAGGCTGCCACTAATGTTTTCCCTGAGCCTACATCCCCTTGAACAAGGCGCATCATTGGATAATCTTTCGCTAAATCCTGTTCAATATCCGCCACGACTCTATTTTGGGCATTCGTTGGTTGAAAAGGCAAAGATGCAAGAAAACGTTGCTTCAAATCAGTTTGATAATGCAATGGCAACGCTAAAAACTGCTGCGTACCCAACCGCACTTTTTGCATCGCAAGATTATGTGCAAGAAGCTCTTCAAAGATAAGTCGTTGCTGTGCGGGATGTTGTCCTTTCTCCAAAACATCTAATGAGATATCTGGCGGAGGACGATGCAAAAATCGAATAGCATCCTTTAAGCTAAAAGGATGGGGATTAAATTCATGAGGTAAAATTTCCGTTAATTGGATTTTATCGAGTAAAGCCAATGCTTGATCGGTTAGCTTACGTAATGAATTTTGTTTTAAACCTTCCGTTGTGGAATAAATAGGCGTGAGCGTTTCCTCTAAAACCAATGGCGCATTATCTCGTATGATTTGATATTCAGGATGATGAATTTCCGCCATAAAGCGTCCACGTTTAATTTCGCCAAACGCTTTGACGCGCGTACCAATCTGAAAACTGTTTTTCATCCCCGCATTAAAATTGAAGAAACGGAGCATAATCTTGCTCGTTCCATCAGAGAGGCTTACGGTTAAAATAGGACGGCGCCCAAAGGCAACTTCACAGGTTTGGACAATCCCTTCAATGGTGGCATATTGTTCAGGACGAAGATCGGCAATAGGTGTAATTCTCGTGCGATCTTCATAACGGATAGGTAAATGAAAAAGCAAGTCTTGGAGATTATGAATTCCAAGACGGCTTAATTTATCGGAGATTGCCGCGCCTACACCAGATAAAGTGGTTAGAGGAACGGCATCGAGAAGTTGCGTGTTCATTATGCTTCATTAATATTGCGCTTCAAACGAATCACACTGGTAATTTGTTTGATTTTTCGCATAATGTTTTCTAAATGATAGATATCTCTCGCACCAACTTGGATAATGACTAATAGCACATTATTCTCTAATTCTTCCGTCCAAATACTTTGAATATTACTTTCACAAGTCGCGACGGCTGTCATGAGGCTACCTAATACATTTTGTTCATTAAGCATTTCAATGTGTAATTCGGCATCAAAATTGACCGCACTTTCAGCCTCTTCCCATTTTGCCGCGGTGAAATCTTTGGCATTACTTGACGTTAAATTAGAACAAGCTTGATGATGTACAACCACACCTTTCTTCGCAGTACTTAATGCCACGATCGGATCACCCGGAATTGGATGACAACATTGAGCGAAAGAGGCTTTCATTTCACCATCTCGGCTTAACGTTAGCGTACTTTGTGTGTTTTCAGACACGCCATCCACATCAATTTCAATGGCTTCATCCATTAATTGATGAGCAATGACACTCGACATTTGATTGCCAACACCGATTTCTACAAAAAGCTCATTGAGGCTTGAGAGATTCAATTCATTCAGTACTGCTTGGATTTTCTCCTCAGAAACCTCAGAGAGATAATGTGGTTTTAGGGCCATTTCTAACTGTTTTTTACCCGTTTGAACCGCATCATCTGCACGCAATAATTTTAAGAAATGACGAATACGCGTTCTTGCGCGAGCGGTCACCACAAAGTTTAACCAGCTAACGCTTGGATGAGCATTTTCACTGGTTACAATCTCAACGGTTTGACCAGATTCTAAAGCTTGCGATAACGGATAAGGTTTATGCTCTACTACTGCCGCAACACAATGATTTCCCACATCAGAATGCACTGCATAAGCAAAATCAACAGCTGTTGCGCCCATTGGTAATTCAACGATACGACCTTTCGGCGTAAAGACATAGATTTCTTTCGGGAAAAACTCAGATTTTACATTTTCAACAAACTCAAAGGAGTTACCCACGTTTTGTTGAATATCTACCAGGCTTTGTAACCAACGTTGTGCACGTACTTGAGCTGTGGTGCTATCGTTTTTACCACCTTCTTTATACACCCAATGAGCAGTAATTCCCATTTCGGCAACCTGTTCCATTTCTTCAGTTTGCAAATGGACTTCCACAGGCACCCCATGAGGGCCAATCATTGAGGTTTGTAGTGCTTGGTAGCCATTTGCACGTGGCACAGCAATATAATCTTTCACTTTACCTGGGCGAGGCTTATACAAACTATGCATTTGCCCCAATCCGCGATAACAATCATCCACCGAATTCACAATAACGCGGAAAGCATAAATATCCATAATGGAATGGAATTTCTGATCTTTCATACGCATTTTTTGATAGATTTTATAGAGATGTTTTTCACGTCCCCAAATACGATTTGTAATGCCTACATGATCAAGACGTTGTGAAATATCATCAGAAATACGTTGAATCAATTCTTGACGAGAGCCACGCGCTTGTTCGACGAGCTTTTTAAGTACTTCATAACGGCGAGGGTGCATTGCTTCAAAAGATAAATCTTCTAATTCATTCTTGATATGCTCGATGCCTAAACGGTGGGCTAATGGACAGTAAATCTCCAGGGTTTCTTTTGCGATACGACGACGTTTATCTGGACGCAATGATCCCAACGTTCGCATATTATGGGTACGGTCAGCCAGTTTGATTAAGACAACGCGAATATCTCGAGTCATCGCTAAAATCATTTTGCGGAAGTTTTCAACCTGCGCTTCTTGGCGGGTACGGAATTTCAATTTATCTAGTTTAGATACGCCGTCAACAATTTCGGCTACGCTAGCGCCAAATTCATCTTTTAATTGGGATTCGGTATAAGGAGTATCTTCGATAACATCATGCAATAATGCAGCCATGATTGCTTCATGGTCTAGATGCATTTCCGCAATGATTGAGGCTACCGCAACAGGGTGAGTAATGTAAGGTTCGCCGCTTGAGCGAAATTGTCCTTCGTGAGCATCTCGCGCAATGACGAATGCACGTTTGATTAATTCAATTTTATCGGCGGGCAAATACCCCTGAATAATTCGATCTAAATCTGCAAACAATTCCAAAGGACACCTGACTTTTTGTAGAGAGAAAGACGAGGCGATCAAAATAGCTTTAATTTTGACCGCACTTTAATGAGATTATTCTGCGATTAACGCTACTGCCACTTCTTCGTTACGTTGAGAAGCTGCCGCATCTAAATACTCTTTTGCATCCATGATTTCTTGGTTGATTAACCCTTTTTCGATTTCACGTAATGCGATGACAGTTGGTTTATCGTTATCTTCCGGCACTAACGGCTCACTTTGATGCAACTCTAATTGTCTCGCACGACGAGCGGCGGTTAAAATTAAATCAAAACGGTTACCAATTTTTTCTACTGCATCTTGCACAGTCACTCGAGCCATGTTTTACTCCGATGTTAAAAATAATGTCTATAAAGGGAAAATATTGTACTCAATTCAAGCTTATTTTGCTAGTAGCTGATGAATTAAGTCTGCATTTTCTGTCTGTTGATAAGCTTTGGTCAAGCGTTCTGCCTGCAAAATGCTTTGTAAATCTGCCAATGCCTGTTCAAAATTATCATTCACAATAACGTAATCATATTCATCATAATGCGAAATTTCGCTGATTGCTTTTGACATTCGCTCAGCAATGACCTCTTTGCTATCCTGTCCTCGTTCAACCAAACGACGTTCTAATTCTGGCAATGACGGTGGCAAAATAAAAATGCTTTTTACAGAAGGTACTTTTTGACGAATTTGCTGCGCACCTTGCCAGTCAATATCTAAAAACACATCAATGCCTTTTGCTAAGTTTTCTTCAATTGCTGGCAATGAAGTGCCGTAATAATTACCGCCAAACACTTTTGCATATTCTAAGAAGTGGCCTTTTTCAATTAAGGTTTCAAATTCTTCTACTGAAACAAAATAATAATGCACACCATGACTTTCGCCTGGACGAGGAGAACGCGTTGTGTGTGAAATAGACACCATTTTTTTCGTGCCTTGACTTTTCTCTAATAACGCGGAAATTAATGATGACTTGCCCGCCCCACTCGGCGCAGAAAGAATATATAAATTACCTTGAGACATAATTGAAACCTCTTCTTGTTGTTTGTTTTTATTATACAAAAAGAAAATGAAAAGTGCGGTCAAATTTTCATTTGTTTTACCAAATTGTTAAAAAGTGATCGAGATCACAAAAAAGTGGTATATACCCTTTTTTTTATCAAAAGGCCCATGCTATAATCGACAGGAACTCGTTAGAGCAACGATTTTGTTTAACTTAAAAAATAGAAGGTGAAAATCTTATGGCTATTAAAATTGGTATCAACGGTTTCGGCCGTATCGGTCGTATCGTATTCCGTGCAGCACAACATCGCGATGACATCGAAGTTGTAGGTATCAACGACTTAATCGACGTTGAATACATGGCTTACATGTTGAAATACGATTCAACTCACGGTCGTTTTGACGGTACTGTTGAAGTTAAAGACGGTAACTTAGTAGTAAACGGTAAAACTATCCGTGTTACTTCTGAACGTGATCCTGCAAACCTTAACTGGGGTGCGATCGGCGTTGATGTTGCAGTTGAAGCAACAGGTTTATTCTTAACTGATGAAACAGCACGCAAACACATCACTGCTGGTGCGAAAAAAGTCGTATTAACAGGTCCTTCTAAAGATAGCACACCAATGTTCGTACGTGGTGTAAACTTCGGCGCATACGCTGGTCAAGACATCGTGTCTAACGCTTCTTGTACTACAAACTGTTTAGCACCTTTAGCACGTGTTGTTCACGAAACTTTCGGTATTAAAGATGGTTTAATGACTACAGTTCACGCAACCACAGCAACTCAAAAAACTGTTGATGGTCCATCAGCTAAAGACTGGCGCGGTGGTCGTGGTGCATCACAAAACATCATCCCTTCATCTACCGGTGCAGCGAAAGCAGTGGGTAAAGTATTACCTGCATTAAACGGTAAATTAACTGGTATGGCGTTCCGTGTTCCTACTCCAAACGTTTCTGTCGTTGACTTAACTGTAAACTTAGAAAAACCAGCAACTTACGAACAAATCAAACAAGCAATCAAAGATGCAGCTGAAGGTAAAACTTTCAACGGCGAATTAAAAGGCGTTTTAGGTTACACTGAAGATGCAGTCGTTTCTACAGACTTCAACGGTTGTACTTTAACTTCTGTATTTGATGCTGATGCGGGTATCGCATTAACTGATTCTTTCGTTAAATTAGTATCTTGGTACGATAACGAAACGGGTTACTCAAACAAAGTATTAGACTTAGTTGCACACGTTTACAACTACAAAGGCTAATCAAAATACCTAAAAAATTAACCGCTCTTTTAGAGCGGTTTTTTATTTCCAATCCATTTCACTTACTCAATATTTTTAAATTCTTTATTGCTCATCCTGAAATAAAAATAGAAAAATAAATATGTCTATTATTTATTCTATATTCACAAAATAACAACATTTCACTAGATTTTAAATTTATTTCGTTTATATTAGCGTACAGTTGTTCGCTCAAATAAGGCTTATATGAATTTAGACCGTCATTTCGTCAATCGAATTCGCCAACAGGCAAAAACTCGTCAAAATGCAACCGCACTTCGCCATAAAATTAATGGCTTATGGAAAGATATTTCGTGGAACTCATTTCAACAACAGCTTGATCAGCTTTCATTAGCTTTTCTTGCTTGCAATATTCAAGTACAAGATAAAATTGCAATTTTTGCGAACAATATGTCACGTTGGACAATCGCAGATATTGCTGCGCTTCAAGTCCGTGCCATCACAGTTCCAATTTATGCAACCAATACCGCACAACAAGCTGAATTTATTTTAAATCATGCCGATGTCAAAATTCTGTTTGTCGGTGATCAAGAACAATATAATCAAGCGTTAGAAATTGCGCATCAATGCCCACAATTACAAAAAATTGTGGCCATGAAAGAACAAATTCAACTGAGAGAAAACACTCTTTCTTGCCATTGGGACGATTTAATTAAATTAGGCACAGCCGAATTTCAGGCTGAATTTGAAACTCGTTTAGCAAGTAAGACAATGGATGATTTATTCACGATCATCTACACATCAGGCACAACAGGTGAACCGAAAGGCGTAATGCTTGATTACAGTAACTTGGCACATCAACTTGAAGCCCATGATATTGCATTAGATGTTAATCAAGATGAGGTTTCACTTTCTTTTTTACCATTTAGCCATATTTTTGAGCGTGCTTGGGTTGCCTATGTGTTACATCGCGGAGCAATTCTTTGTTATCTCGAAGACACCAATCAAGTACGTGAAACATTAGCGGAAGTGCGTCCGACCTTTATGTGTGCAGTACCGCGTTTCTATGAAAAAATTTATTCTGCTGTGCTTGATAAAGTACAAAAAGCGCCTTTTATTCGTCAGATGATTTTCCATTGGGCGATTGCAGTAGGACAAAAACGTTTTGATCTTCTCTCTCAAAATAAAAAAGTCCCGTTCTTCTTGCAAAAACGCTATGCGCTTGCCGATAAAATGGTACTTTCTAAATTGCGTTCATTGTTAGGCGGACGTATTAAAATGATGCCTTGCGGAGGCGCAAAATTAGAACCGAGCATTGGGCTTTTCTTCCATAGCATTGGGATTAATATCAAACTCGGTTATGGTATGACAGAAACCACAGCTACCGTTTCTTGTTGGGATGACCATCATTTTAATCCGAATTCTATTGGTAAATTAATGCCAAACGCAGAAGTTAAAATTGGTGAAAATAACGAGATTCTAGTGCGTGGCGGCATGGTGATGAAAGGTTACTATAAAAAGCCAGAAGAAACGGCTCAAGCCTTCACTGAAGATGGTTTCTTGAAAACGGGAGATGCCGGTGAATTTGATGCTGATGGTAATTTATTTATTACCGACCGTATTAAAGAGTTGATGAAAACGTCTAACGGAAAATACATTGCGCCACAATATATCGAAGGTAAAATTGGCAAAGATAAATTTATCGAACAAATTGCGATTATTGCTGATGCAAAAAAATATGTTTCAGCGTTGATCGTACCTTGTTTTGATAGCGTAGAAGAATATGCGAAAAAACTGAATATTAAGTATCAAGATCGCATGGAATTACTCAAACACTCTGACATTATTAAGATGTTTGAACAACGTATCGAAAGTCTTCAAAAAGAACTGGCGCACTTCGAGCAAGTGAAGAAATTTACGCTACTCTCTCAGGCATTTAGCGTCAAACTTGGTGAAATCACGCCTACGCTAAAATTACGCCGAAAAGTAATTATGGAACGTTATCGTCATATCATTGATTCGATGTATTCCAACAATAAAGAGAACAAGGAAAATAAAGAATAAAAAAGTGCGGTGAAATTTTCACCGCATTTTTATTTTGACGAAAAAGATTTATTCGACTTCGACCAGCACACCTTCTTGGTGAGGTTTCAATACACCGACCTCACTCAGCTCAATACCGGCTTTTTTCGCAATCTCTAAAATTTCCGCTTCACTTTCAGGTTTAACCGCAATCAACAAGCCACCTGAAGTTTGAGGATCACAAAGTACCGCTTTTTGATAATCCGTAAGAGGACCAATTTTATGACCATAGCTTTCAAAGTTACGGTTGGTTCCACCTGGTACACAACCTTCAGCAATATAATCCGCTACGCCATCTAATAATTTGATTTTATCAAAATGCACAACCGCATTAAGATTTGAGCCTTCACAGATTTCAGCTAAGTGTCCTAATAAACCAAAGCCAGTGACATCCGTCATGGCGGTTACACCAGCAACTTCCGCAAATTGGCTACCAATCAGGTTCATTTGACACATGGCTGCCGTCGCTAAGCCTTGATGTTCTGGTTTTAACTTGCCTTTTTTCTCAGCAGTAGTCAGCACGCCGATACCTAATGGTTTGGTTAAATAAAGCTTACAATTTGCTTCTGCTGAGGCATTACGTTTTACACGTTCGGTTGCAATAATGCCCGTTACAGCTAAACCAAAAATGGGTTCTGGCGCATCAATCGAATGACCACCAGCAAGGGAAATCCCCGCTTGATGACAAGCAAAACGGCCACCATCAACAATCTTCTGTGCCACTTCTGCCGGTAATTTATTAATCGGGAAACCTAAAATGGCAATCGCCATAATCGGCTTACCGCCCATAGCAAAAATATCACTAATTGCGTTGGTTGCCGCAATACGTCCAAAATCAAAAGGATCGTCTACAATCGGCATGAAAAAATCCGTGGTACTAATAATTGCAGTACCATTACCAAGATCATAAACCGCTGCATCATCCGCTGTTTCATTTCCCACTAATAAATTGGGATCAGCAAATTCTTCGAGTTCTGTCTGTAAAATTGTCCCTAACACCTTAGGCGAAATTTTACAGCCTCAACCTGCGCCATGGCTGTATTGTGTTAAACGAATCTCATCCGTCATATTCAATCCTTTGTTAAAATAACGTATTTCTTAAACAAAAAGAGCGGTCAGAAAAAGCCGTATTTAAGAGGCTAACTTCTCCACTTTCGCTTGTTTAATCATATTATCGCTGACTTCCAAAATCGTAATTTTCAAGCCATCAATTTCACAAACCGTTCCTTCATCAGGAATATCTTCAAGATGCTCAAGAATCAAACCATTAAAGGTTCGTGCATCTTCCGTATCCAATTCCCAACCAAACATTTTATTCAAATCACGAAGATTTGCCGAACCTTCAATAATCATCGAACCGTCAGATTGTTGCACCACTTCTTGCTCAATAGATGGAGCCATAGAAGTGGTGAAATCACCTACAATTTCTTCCAAAATATCTTCAAGTGTGACTAACCCTTTGATATCACCATACTCATCCACCACTAAACCGATACGTTCTTTTTTCGCACGGAAATTCGCTAATTGTGTTTTTAGTGGCGTCCCTTGTGGAATGAAGTACACTTCATCGATGGCGCGTAATAAGGTTTCTTTGGTAAATTCATTTTTTTCTAATAACAAGCGGAAAGCTTCACGCACACGTAAAATCCCTAGCACTTGCTCATCTAGGCTACCTTTATATAGCACAATACGATTATGTGGCGCATGAGCAAGCTGACGCATAATGGCTTTCCAATCATCGTTAATATCAATCCCACCAATTTCATTACGTGGCACCATAATATCGTCCACAGTGATGGTTTCCATATCTAAAATAGAAAGCAACATCTGTGGATGTTGTTCATCTGGAGTCGCTTCGCCCGCTTCCGATACAATACTTTTTAATTCATCGTGGCTAATCACTTGTTTTTGTAAATCGGGTTTTAATCCGACCATTCGCATTAAGGTTTTCGTAAAAATATTCATAAACCAAACTAATGGATAGAACACTTTTAACAATAGCGACAAAATGTGACTTGAAAATAATCCCACTTTCTCTGGGTACATCGCCGCAACCGTTTTAGGGAAAATCTCAGAAAAAACGAGCATTGCAAAGGTTAATAAACCTGTTGCAATTGCTACACCCGCATCACCATATAAACGCATACCAATCATGGTTGCAATAGCTGAAGCGCTGATATTCACAAGGTTATTAAAGATCAAAATGAAACTTAACAAGGTATCCGGCTTTTCAAGCAGTTTTTCTGCTTTTTGCGCACCTTTATTGCCTTGTTCCGCCAGAAAGCGAAGACGATATTTATTGAGAGAGAGTAAGCCGGTTTCTGAGCCGGAAAAATAGGCAGATAAAATTAAACAGATAATCAGTGTAATAAATAAAGTACTAAGGGGAATACTGTCCAAGGGAAAGTCCTTTTGTTTGTTAATCAACAAAAAGTGCGGTCATTTTTTACCGCACTTTTTACTTGTTCTTTGATTCTTGCTAAATCAAACGGCTACCAAAATAGCCAATCGTAAGCAGAATGATACCCGAAATTGCGTAAATAATCATCCTTTTTCCACGCCAGCCTAATCGCCAGTGACCAAAACAAGCAATACCAAAACTAATCCAAGCAAGGAAAGAAAAAATCGCTTTGTGTAGATTTTCTGGGGTCACTGCTTGCAGCACATGATAAGTACCCGAAATTAAAGTCAGCGTCAGTAATGCTTCCCCCATCGCAAATAAACAGAAGAAATGACGTTCTACAGCCATCAATGGTGGAATTGCTGGTGAAAATTGGATTTTACGCTTTTTCAAATTACGGTCTAACCACACCAATTGGATCACATACAGCGTTGCAATAAAACAGACCGCATAGGTAAAGAGCGACAAGCCGATATGGAACAACATTAATGTATTTTGATTAAGCATTTGAATAATATGGCCTGATAAGAATGTCGCAAAGATCAAGCTGATGATAGAAAACGCATACACTATCGGCAAAACAAACCACATCGTGGAAACGAGAAACATTGAAAGTGTCGCCAATGCGGCAATAATGACGCTCATTAAGGAAGCGATCCCCATTAGCGTAAAACTTTGCCCTGAGGCAAGATCCTCTAGCAGAGGGAAAGTACTAACCGCATGCAGAATAATGGCTGCAAGTGCGGTCAGAAAAAACGGGATTTTACTTTGACTCAACTTCCCTTCTGATGAATTCATCAAAAACGGGGCGATCAACAATAAACTAAGAATGTAAAAAATAATCGAAAAAAGGGCAAACCACATAATGCTTTCTCTTTACTAGGAATTATTCTTATTTTAACGGATCTTTTCTCTAGATCGCCATAATTTTATTTGAAATGATGAAAAACGCCCAAATTTCGGTATAATCACGGCAATTTTTTAAGAAAAAACAGGATTTAAAATGTTTGAGAATTTATCGGATCGCCTTTCCAAAACGCTACGCAACATTAGCGGGAAAGGGCGCTTAACGGAAGATAATATTAAAGAAACCCTACGCGAAGTGCGTATGGCGTTATTAGAAGCTGATGTTGCTTTGCCTGTCGTACGTGAATTTATCGCTAAAGTAAAAGAAAGCGCATTAGGCGAAGAAGTCAATAAAAGCTTAACACCAGGCCAAGAGTTCTTAAAAATCGTTCAGCGCGAACTCGAAAAAGCCATGGGTGAAGCCAATGAAAGCTTAAACTTGGCGACACAGCCACCCGCAGTTATTTTAATGGCGGGTTTACAAGGTGCGGGTAAAACCACTAGCGTGGGTAAATTAGCAAAATTCTTACGCGAACGTCATAAAAAGAAAGTGCTTGTAGTCTCTGCCGACGTATATCGTCCTGCCGCGATCAAACAGCTTGAAACCTTAGCACAATCTGTTGGCGTGGATTTCTTCCCCTCTGATGTCAAACAAAAACCGGTAGAGATTGCAAAAGCGGCACTTGCTGACGCTAAACTCAAATTCTACGATGTGTTAATTGTGGATACGGCAGGTCGCTTACACGTTGATAGCGAGATGATGGATGAAATCAAGCAAGTTCACGCAACATTAAATCCAATCGAGACGCTCTTCACGGTTGATGCGATGACCGGTCAAGATGCGGCAAATACAGCAAAAGCCTTCAATGAAGCCTTGCCACTTACTGGGGTTATCTTAACCAAAGTGGACGGTGATGCGCGTGGCGGTGCGGCTTTATCTATTCGTCAAATCACCGGCAAACCGATTAAATTCCTTGGTGTGGGTGAAAAAACAGAAGCCCTTGAGCCATTCCATCCTGATCGCGTAGCATCGCGTATTTTAGGCATGGGCGATGTACTTTCCCTTATCGAAGATCTTGAACGCTCAGTGGATCGCGAAAAAGCGGAAAAAATGGCACAGAAATTCAAGAAAGGCGATGATTTCACCCTAGACGATTTCCGTGAACAGCTCCGTGAAATGAAAAAAATGGGCGGTATGATGTCGATGCTTGAAAAATTACCGGGTGCGAAAAACTTACCGGATCATGTCAAAAATCAAGTAGATGACAAAATGTTTATCAAAATGGAAGCCATCATTAATTCCATGACCTTAAAAGAACGTGCCAATCCAGATATTATCAAAGGATCTCGCCGTCGTCGTATTGCATTAGGTTCTGGCACGCAAGTACAAGATGTAAATAAATTGCTGAAACAATTTGACGAAATGCAACGTATGATGAAGAAAATGCGTAAAGGCGGAATGGCGAAAATGATGCGCGGCATGCAAGGCTTAATGGGCGGAGGCGGCTTAGGTGGCCTTGGCGGTTTAGGTGGCATGTTTAAACGTTAGTTTTCTTATAAAGATCAACCTATAAAATCAAAGAGATCAATTAATAATATTCTGAGTTCTGTATAATACAGAACTCAATTATTTTTAATCAAATTAATTTATTTTTGATAGAAAGTGCGGTCAAAAAATTAAATGTTTTTTGTTATACTTTCCTGCAAAATATTCATAATTACTCATTTCAATGAAACAAAAACGCCCTACTTTACAAGATATTGCCGACCATCTTGGAATGACTAAAATGACGGTAAGCCGTTATTTACGCAATCCTGATTCTGTTGCAAAAGATACCCAACAACGTATCTCTGCCGCCATTGAGCAATTTGGTTATATTCCTAATCGCGCACCAGAAATTTTGTCTAATGCAAAGAGTAAAGCAATTGGTGTGTTACTCCCCTCTTTAACTAATCATGTGTTTGCTGATGTATTAAAAGGCATTGAGCAAGTTGCCGATATTGCGGGTTATCAGACGATGCTTGCGCATTATGGATATAGTGTCAAAAAAGAAGAAGAACGGATTGAAAGTTTACTTTCTTACAATGTGGATGGATTAATTTTATCGGAAAACTACCACTCTTTACGTACGCTTAAAATGATTGAAATCGCCAATATTCCAGTCATTGAAATTATGGATAGCTCACAAGCAGGCATTCAACAAGTCATTGGTTTTGATAACGTTGCTGCGGCACAAGCTATGGTAGAAACCATGATTCAGCGTGGTTATAAAAATATCGTCTATTTCACGGCAAGAATGGATAAACGAACCCAATTAAAAATGCAAGGTTATGAACAAGCCATGAAAAAATATGGGTTAGAACCTTATAGCTTGATTACTGAAGCCGCATCTTCTTTCACATTGGGTGGAAAACAGCTACGTAAAATTTTAGAAGAACGCCCAGAAACAAACGGCATCTTTTGTACAAATGATGACTTAGCAATTGGTGCATTATTTGAATGTCAGCGATTAGGTATTGCTGTGCCTAAACAGATTGCAATTGCAGGCTTCCATGGACATGACGTAGGCTTTTCGGTCACACCTCAGCTCGCAACTGTTATGACCCCTCGTTTAGAAATTGGCAAACTTGCCGCACAAGAATTACTAGCAAGACTCAATGACGAGCCACTAAAAGAGAAAATAATTGATCTAGGGTTTAAAATCCATTTAGGTGAAAGCATATAAGCTGTGCGATCAAAAAATACTAACATTTTGACCGCACTTCTTTCATTTTAGAGCAGTGGTTTTAATGCCTCTACACAACGTTCAATCACTTGTTCAAAGCTACCAGAAATATCCACATGAATAACATCCGATTCATCTTGACCTGGCACTTCCAACGTCTCAAACTGACTTTTTAGCATATCGGTTTTCATATAATGCCCTTTACGCTGTTTCATGCGCTCAAGCACCAGTTCAAAAGAGCCTTCTAAAAATAAGAATTTCACATTTCCATTTCCTTCACGAATGAGATCGCGGTATTTTTTCTTTAGTGCAGAACAAATAATGATCCCCACTTCACTTTTTCGTTCTAGACTAAATGCTGCATCACGAATACGCTCCAACCAAGGTGCGCGATCTTCATCATTTAACGGATGCCCCTCTCCCATTTTGATGATATTCGCTCTAGGATGAAGATCATCACCATCAATTAATTTTATTCCTAAACGGTGGGCCACCTCTGTTCCTACGGAGGTTTTACCCGTACTTGATACGCCCATTAGAATAAAACTTTTTCCCATATTTTCTTGTTTATGACTCATCATACACCTCTTCAAATTTTCATTTACCATACTCTAATTACAAACAAAATGTTACCAGTAACATTTTATTTTGTGATCAATATCACAAAATAAATTCATCGTCATAATTAACCGCACTTTTAAGGATAAAAATAATGTGAATGAGATCACAATTTTGAAAAGTAATCGTTTACCAAATGTTAAATCAAGCGTATGTTACGGGTAACAATTCAATTTGGAGAACAACCATGCTCATTGCAATTATGATCGTAGCAATCTTATTGCTACTTTTACTCATTATTAAATTCAAAGTTCATGCTTTTGTGGCATTAATTATTGTGAGTTTACTTACCGCACTCGCCGCTCAGATTCCGGTAGAAAAAATCCTACCAACCTTGCTCGGTGGATTTGGTAATACACTGGCAGCAGTTGCCTTATTGGTAGGTTTGGGCGCAATGATTGGTCGACTTCTTGAAATTACTGGCGGAGCCAAAGTACTTGCAGATTCACTAATCAATAAATTTGGGGAGAAAAAAGCCCCCTTTGCATTAGGTATTGCTGCATTACTTTTTGGTTTCCCAATTTTCTTTGATGCAGGGCTTGTCGTGATGTTACCTATCGTCTTTAGTGTCGCTAAACGTTTTGGTGGCTCTGTTTTACGCTATGCCTTTCCTGTTGCCGGTGCATTTGCTGTAATGCACGCTTTTTTACCACCGCATCCCGGTCCGGTAGCTTCTGGGGATTTATTAGGTGTAAATATCGGTTTATTGGTGATTGTGGGCTTAATTTGTGCAATTCCGACATGGTATATCGGTACTTATCTATTTAGCCTATTCATTAGCAAGAAAATTCATATTGATTTGCCAAAAGCATTCTTAAATGCCACTGCAATCAGTGAAACATCGGTACAAAATCCACCGAGCTTTGCCCGTGTAATAACAATATTATTACTGCCAATCTTGTTAATCTTATTAGACACTGGATTAAATACATTAAGCGTGGCAAAAGTCATTGATGGTTCACAAACTTGGGTTGAAGCTCTTCGCTTAATTGGCAAAACACCTGTTGCGCTGTTAATCACCTTAATTGTCACAGTTCTGTTACTAAAAGACCAGCGTAGTTATGAACAAATTGAAAAAATTTGTGATAATGCCTTAGGTCCTATCTGTGCTGTCGTGCTCGTTACTGGTGCAGGCGGAATGTTTGGAGGTGTATTACGTGCCAGCGGTATTGGTGATGTGTTATCTACGATGCTTTCCAATACCGGAATGCCAATCATTGTCGCCGCTTTCGTTATCGCTATGGTAATGCGTGTCGCACAAGGTTCAGCAACCGTTGCTTTAACCACAGCTGCAGCTCTGATTTCGCCTACCGTTGCTGCGGCAACTGACTTAAGCCAATTTGATCTTTGCTTCATTGTGATCGCTATTGCATCAGGTGCAACAGTGCTTTCTCACGTAAATGACTCAGGTTTCTGGCTAATCAGTCGTTTCTTAGAAATGGATACAAAAACAACTTTAAAAACATGGA
>NZ_CALJRX010000039.1 GCF_937976265.1 uncultured Haemophilus sp. | reverse complement strand
CCATACCATACGCCCCGACAAACAAGACATTTCAAGACACATTATTTGACAATTTCCAAAACTAAACAGGGGCAACTATGGAAAAAAATACCTACGCTGAAGCGCGTTACTACTCAACTGCCACGATTTGCAAAATGTTAGATGTATCTCGTGCGTGGTTATGGGATCAGGTTAATGCTGGCCACTTTCCGAAACCGATTAAATTTGGGCGATTAGCACGTTACAAAGCAGAAGATGTAGAACGTTTTCTCGCAAACCAAGAGCAAATAGCCGAAATCAATTTAATGGGGGAATAAATGGCAGGCTTAACAATTTATTGTCCTTTTTGCGGACAACGTGCGGGCATTCGTACCACTGAAAAACTTTCATTGCTTGTTACTAAAGCTCGCATTTATTGCCCTTCATGCGGGCAATTAAACGCCGATTTTGTCGGGCAGATTAGCAACATTAAAAGAGCGGTTTATGTGGATTGTCCTGAAGCGAACAACTGGGAGAAAACCGAAAAAGAAACTTTACAGGAAAAGGGCATTAAGCCGATGACGAATGAAGAACGATTAGCACAGCTAAAAGGGCAAGATAAATCGCAAGGCAAGTTATTTTAAACCGTGCGCTGAATTGAGCGCAAAAAAAAGCCCAGTCTTCAACACTGGGCTATCCCTAAACCAACACAAGATATTGGATAAACAAAGGAATTAATTCACCTAAGGAATCGTATGAATTATACAATTAAATCAATGCACTACAAAGAAAAGTGCGAAAAAATAAACAAATTTACAGTTTTACTATTGACAGATGAAACGAGATTAAACTATATTGGATGTGCCTTAGCAAATTGCAGGGTACGGTCGTCGAAAGCCGTTTTGTTATTACAGGCGAACAGCGCGCCAATTCGCGCTTTTTTTGTTCGTAGCGTTTACGCACCTATTCAATATAGTCTATTTTCTGATAGTCTATTCTCAATGGTAGCGCATAACGGGAAAGGTTTTGCCCTTTGCCGTTTTCCTGTAATAACGGTTTTCGACCCCGTTATGTGTTACCGCCAAATCGTCGAAAGTTTTGCGGTAACCTCTCAAAAATTATCAAAGGACACCGCAGAAATGATCTACAAATTTCTATGCGTTAATCGCACACACCCGCACTTTAATTTGTGCATTCAAACTATTCACGCCAACACCGAAGAAAGCGCCAGATTAAGCCTTAACGCTGATTTTCGCTATCTTGCCACCGTTGCAAAAATTAACCCTAAATTTGACCGCACTTTAGCGATGAAAGGGGGAATTTATGCGTAATTTTTTCTTTCTTGCAGCATTCGATCACTTTCACCAAAAATACTATTCAAGCAGATTTTTCTTTTACGAAGAAGCCGAGAGGGTAGCGCGCCATTTAATGGAAAATGACCCTAACGTATGGGCAGTAAAAATTCAAAAAATGGGAGGTGAAAAATGAGCAGAGAATTAATAACAACGACAGATGGAATCTTAATTTGTCGAGATTTAGAAAAAGAGAAAAAAGCTAATCCTTCTATTTTATTGATTAATGATTTGGCCAAACATTTCCTTATTCCTAAGCATGATGAACACCAAAATGTAACAGATGCATTGGCTTTTTATGGTGTGTGCTATTTAGCTTTAATGAAAGAATTAAAAGGCACGGAAGTTTTAGAGTGGATTAATAGAAATTTATGCGATGTGTATTCGCATAATGGCGGTTTTCCACTTGAACAAACACTAGAAAAATATGCAGAAACAAAATCACAAAAAGGAGAATAAAAATGAGTAGAGCGAAATTAGAAGCATTAATTGATAGCGCAATGCAACAAATCAAAACCGCCTTATTTAATGAATTTGATGAAGTGATGAAGTCCATGAAAAAAGATGAATTAGAAAAGTTAAAACAGAAGGAACAAGAAGAGCTTCAACGACAAATTCAAGAGACAAAGATCAGTGCTGCTATTGAACAGTCAAGAATGCCAAGCGGTGATAGATACTTTTCAATTAAAGAGATTGCAGAAACTGGATTATGTTCAGAACCAACTATTAAACGTTGGATAGCAAGTGGCAAATTAAAATCTTATAAATTTGGCAGAAGTCGGAAAGTTGCTGAAAGTGATTTGAACGCCTATTTAGCTATTTGCAAACAATAAGATATAACCGAGAAGACCAAGATTTAAACAAAGGATAGAACATGATGCAACAACAAGAACAACCACTAACCGTAGAGAGCCTAAAACGTATTCTTGCGAACCACGACGAACGCCTAAGCCGTTTGGAGAATGATAAGAAAGCTTATGGATTAGATGAAATCTGGACAGCGAAAGACGTGGCTCAATACGCAAAGATTTCTTATGGCTATTTTATGCAAAAGTTAGCTATTGACCCCGCTTTCCCCGCAAGCGTTGGAACACAAAAGAAAAACGCCCCGAAGAAGTATCGTGCGGAAGATGTAATTGCGTTTTTTAAGAATAGAAATAAGGCATAGGGGGAAAAGATGAGCTATAAAAAACACCCACCAAAAGCACCGCACTTTGATGAGCAAGGGCGCGTAGCCTTTGAGCATATTCACGCATTAATTGGCGATAAAGCGTGGAAGGCTTGGGGATTTGGTAAAGACAAAGGAAATGGCCTTGAATGGGGCTTATTACGCGATAAATTAGGGCTTGAGCGTGATTATAAGCCGATAATTTTAGATGCGGAGAAGTTGGCAAACGCTAGCAATTATCAGATTTTAAAAGATGATGTGCACGCCGTGACATTTTACCGTTTTGGCGAAGTGACAAGCGACCAAGAAAACGCCCTTTTATTGGCTCTAGCAACGCACAGCAAGGCGAAAAAAGTCTTTTTTGCGGATAGCCTAGGCGATAACTTGGAAGAATTAAGCCACCGTTTAGAAGATTTACGCAATAGTGCAGAATCCCGCAATTTAGCAGAAATGCGCGTGGAATATATGGATAAGCTAGATGCGCCAAAGCGTGAGCCTTATGTAGAGTACCGAGAAAACGGCAAGATTAAAGGTTTACATTACATTAAGCCTAAAGTTGATAATGATACTGGCGAAATCATTAAAGAGAATATGACGTGGATTTGTGATGATTTAGCACTGGTTGGCGAGGGGAAAACGCAAGGCGGCGAATATTACTATCTTTTCCAATGGCAAAACCGAGATGAAAATAAGCCGCGCACCGTTGCTATCGCCCGTGAAGATTTTGGCACAGATTCAGGCTGGAAGATGCTGAAAGCGCAAGGATTGAAAATGACACAAGGCTCAGGCTTAACACAACGCCTTACCGAGCACTTTCACTTTAACGGCGACCATTTCACCCAGTGGACTATAACGAATGTGACAGGCTGGCTAAATGGGGCGTATTTATTACCGAATGGGGAAATTATTGGCACTCCTTCAAAGCCTATTTATTTCACTGATAGAAGCAGTTCAAGTTTAGGCTATACGACAAGCGGCACTCTTGCAGATTGGCAAAGGGAAATTTCGCAAAATGTACGCGGTAACACTTCAATGATGTTAGGGGTTGCGGTTGCTTTGGCCGCGCCTATGCTTTCGCTTTTAAATAATGATTCTT
>NZ_CALJRX010000038.1 GCF_937976265.1 uncultured Haemophilus sp. | reverse complement strand
TAGGTGGTTCAGGTGGATTTACTCGAGGTTTAATGCATCTTAAAGAAAACGGTAGTTATACTCACTGTTTGTTTATGGATGATGACGCCTCATGTGAGGTTGAAGGCATTAAGCGTACAATATCTTTCTTAGAGCATGCATTAGACCATAAGACAGCATTAGCTGGAGCTATGCTTAGAGAAGCAGAAATGTTCCGTCAATTTGAAAATGGGGCAAAATTTGATGGTGTATGTAAAGCGGTTAAACCGAACCTAGATCTAAGAGAGGTTCATTCTTTATTAATCAATGAGCAAGAAGAGCATATTGATTATGGTGGTTGGTGGTTCTTTGCGTTTCCATTATCAGAGGTGAAGCATTATGCTTTCCCTTATTTTGTACGAGGGGATGATTCTGGATTTAGTTTAGTTCACGATTTTAAAATTTTAACATTAAATGGTATTTCTTCATGGCAAGAAGATTTCTCATTAAAAAATGGACCATTACCTCATTATTTAGATACTCGTTATCACATTATGCATTATTTACATAATTTGGTTCGAGGAAATGCAAAAGATGTGATAAAAACAACCGCTAGAATGTGCCTAAAAAATCTATTGGCGTATCAATATGAAACAGCATTGGCTTCTATTCTAGCGATGGAAGATGTGATGAAAGGAAAGTCTTTCTGGGAACAGAATGTTAGTATGTCTGAAAGACGACCTGAAATTCAAAAAATAATTTCTGCTGAAAAAGTTATCGATATTCCTTATGAGATTTCGTCAAATGTTATTTGGGGTAAACCAGAGGAAAGACTTTTTGCTCGATTATTCCGTTGGGCAACATTAAATGGACATATTTTACCAAAAGTATTTTTTAAAAAAGGTATGGTGTGGCAACCTAAAGGATTTGGCGGTAATTTAAGAGAAGTTTATCGTTATAAAAAAGTGCTTTATATCCATTGGCCAACTCAAAAGGGTTTTATTCTTGAGCATGATAAGAAAAAATTCTTTAGTTATTTAATTAGATATACTAAAGCTGCGTTTAATTTATATAAGAATTATGATTCTCTTAAAAAAGAGTATGAATCATCTTATGATGAATTAACCAGTGCGGAATTTTGGAAAAAACAATTTAAGCAAGATAAATAAAAGGTAAATATTTATGAAAAAATTCTTATTAGTAGGCGCAGGCTTCTCCAACGCTGTTATCGCTCGCGAATTAGCAGAGAAAGGTTATAAAACCGTTGTTATCGATTCTCGTCGCCATGTGGCAGGTAACTGTCACTCTGAACGTGATGCTGAAACAAATGTGATGGTGCATGTTTATGGCCCACATATTTTCCATACTGATAATGAGCGAGTATGGAATTATGTGAACAATTTTGGTGAGTTTATGCCGTTTGTTAATCGTGTAAAAACGATTAGCCAAGGTGCGGTGTATTCTCTCCCAATTAACTTGCATACGATTAACCAATTCTTTGGCAAAACGTGCTCACCGAAAGAAGCAAAAGCGTTAATTGAGGCGCAAGCAGATTTGTCTATTACTGATCCGCAAACCTTTGAAGAGCAAGCAATGCGCTTTGTCGGTAAGGATTTGTATAAAGCTTTCTTCTATGGTTACACGAAAAAACAATGGGGTGTTGAGCCAAAAGAGCTACCTGCAAGTATTTTAAAACGCTTACCTGTGCGTTTTAACTATGATGATAACTACTTTGCACATAAATTCCAAGGTATGCCGAAAGAAGGTTATACGCAAATTGTAGAAGCGATTTTAGATCATGAAAATATTGAAGTGCGTTTAAATACGCCATTTGCTGAATCAATGAAAGCAGAATTTGATCATATTTTCTGGTCAGGTCCGTTAGATGCATACTTTGGATTTGAATTGGGTCGCTTAGGTTATCGCACCTTAGATTTTGAAGCATTCCGTGATGAAGGTGATTTCCAAGGTAATGCGGTAATTAACTATGGTGATGAAGAGGTTCCGTATACTCGTATTTCAGAACATAAACATTTTGCGCCATGGGAACAACACGAGAAAACAATTTGTTATCGTGAATTCAGCCGTTTATGTGGTGAAAATGATATTCCGTATTACCCGATTCGTTTAGTGAAAGATAAAGCACTTTTACAACAATATGTTGAAAAAGCGAACAAAGAAACGCAAGTGACTTTCGTCGGTCGTTTAGGGACTTATCGTTATTTAGATATGGATGTAACGATTAAAGAAGCCTTAGAAACAGCGGATGTTGTGAAAGAATCGTTAGAAAAACAGACCGCACTTAAACCATTCTATGTGAATATGGATTAAGTATCGCGAGTCGATCATCAAGCCATATACGATTTTGTATATGGCTTTTGTTTAAATAAAATTGAGTCAATTATGCATACTGAAAAATCAATTTGTGCAGTGGTGGTGACGTTTAACCGCAAAGCATTATTATTAAATTGTTTAAATGCACTGAAAGCCCAAACACATCCTTTAACTCATATTGTGGTGATTGATAATGCCAGTACTGATGGCACAGCTGATTTTTTAGGTGAGCATGGTTGGACAAATAATGATGCTTTTACTTTACTCACTTTGCCCGAGAATATGGGCGGTGCAGGTGGATTCCATGAAGGGATCAAGTATGCGTTTGAACAAGGTTTTGATTATATTTGGTTGATGGATGATGATGGATTTCCAGCTGAAACATGTTTGGAAAAGCTTTTACCTTATATATCTCATAATTGCTATATTGGCCCTATTGTGATTGATTGTGAAGGCAAGGAAAAACTAAGTTTTAGCTTGCGGTTGCCAAATAGTTTACAAGTAATTGACCATTACTCTGATATCCCTAAATCTTTAAAAATAGATAATCAAATTAAGGATACAGTATTGCCTTTTAATGGTACATTAATCGGAAGAGATCTTGTCCAACAAATGGGATTTCCTATGCAGGAATACTTTATTTGGGGAGATGAGAGAGAATATACAATGCGTGCAGAGGCATACCGTGCTAATATTTTGACAGTGATTGATGCATTATTTTACCATCCTATTGCAAGCTCTATATCAGAACCAATGTTTTTTGGTAAATTACGGTTTAATAATGCACATTCAGATTTAAAACAATATTGTTTTTGTCGTAATACAATTGCTACTTTTGCCAAGCATAAAGGGTTTATTTATGCTCTAGCTTTTTTTGTGAAAACGACTTGGTTTTATGCATTTACTCAGCCAAGTTTTTCTCGTTTACTATTTGCTTGGCGTGCAATGTGGCATGGGTTGACTAATGACTTTTCTCATCACAAGGATTACTTAAAATAATATGCAAAAGCTTACTGTATTAGTGATTACGCATAAAGACTATGAATTTCCGCATTCAGCATGTTATCGCCCGCTGTTTGTAGGTGGAAAGATTGCAATCGGTCTAAAAAATGAGGTCTTTTACCGAGATAATTCAGGTATAAATATTGCTGAGAAAAACAGTAGTTTTTGTGAGCTGACAGGGCTTTATTGGGCTTGGAAAAACGGTGTGTTTGAAAATAATCAATATGTTGGGTTGGTACATTATCGCCGCTATTTTGCGGGTAAAGCATTATATTTGAAGAAAAAACAAATTGCTTCAGAGTCAGAACTGTTAACCATTTTAGAGAAATATGATGTAATTTTACCGCGAAAACGGAATTATTTTATTGAATCAATTTACGCTCATTACCAACATGCACATCATATCAAAGATCTTGATCTCACAAGAGATGTTATTACTGAATTGCAACCTGAATATTTAGAGAGTTTTGATGCCGTGATGCAAGGTCGTAAGCTACATCTCTACAATATGTTTGTGATGTCATCAGAAAAAGCATCAGAATACTGCCACTGGCTTTTCTCTATTTTGTTTGAATTAGAGAAGCGCATAGATGTTACTCAGTATGATAATTATCAAAAAAGAGTGTTTGGGTTTATTGCAGAACGTTTATTTAATGTTTGGATTCTATATAATCAACTAAATGTAAAATATCTTCCTGTTGTAAATTTAGAGGGTGAGAATTTGATTAAAAAAGGACTTAATCTGTTAAAACGGAAGTTTTTAAAGTAAGAGTTAATCATGAATAGAATTACATGGTGTAAATTTATCCTTTTAATGACTGATTTGTCCGTGCTATTTAGCTCATTATTTATTGCTTATGATGTGTTAGATATCGCAAGGGATGGCCGTTTTTATTTTCCATTAGAAGAATTTAATATTTATGTCTTGATTCATGCCTGCATATCAATCGTTGGCGTGTTATGGTTTTGGATAAGGCTACGTCATTACACATATCGAAAACCATTTTGGTTTGAGTTAAAAGAGATTCTTAGAACATTAGTTATTCTGTTTATTATTGAGCTTGCTATCGTAGCTTTTTCTCGTCTTTATGTTTCTCGTTATTTTTGGTCTGTTACTTGGTGTTGTATTTTTGTCTTGCTGCCATTTGCTCGAGTTATGGTGAAGAAGCTATTAATCAAAACAGGCATGTATCTGAAAGATACCATTATTATCGGCAATGGTCGTAATGCAAAAGAAGTTTTTGATGCATTAAATAGTGAGTCTTATTTAGGATTTGATATTAAATTATTCGTGACGACAGAGGATTATGATTCAGAGTTTATTGAAGGTATTCCTGTTATGCGACACAACCCAGAATTACTGATGAAATTAGCCTCACCAGAATTTACCCAGTTTATTTTAGCGATTGATGAAGAAAATAAAGTTAAGCAAGATTTTTGGTTGCGCTATTTAATTCGTAAAGGTTGTCGCTCGATCTCTGTCATTCCTGACTTTCGCGGTATTCCGCTCTATGGTACAGATATGTCCTTTTTATTCAGCCAAGAATTGGTGCTTTTTCGGGTGAATAATAATTTGGCCAAACGTTCATCTAAAATAATGAAGCGGATCTTTGATATATTCGCAGCATCTTTTCTTCTACTTTTGCTCTTACCATTCTGCATTCCTCTCTATTTTATAATTAAAAGAGATGGTGGAAGTTTTATTTATGGACATCCAAGAATTGGGCAGTATAAAAAGGAATTCAAATGCTTGAAGTTTAGAACAATGGTAAATAATTCCGATGAAGTGTTAGAAAAACTTTTAGCAACGGATGAAAGTGCGAGATTAGAATGGGAAAAAGACTTCAAACTTAAAGATGATCCACGCATTACACCAA
>NZ_CALJRX010000037.1 GCF_937976265.1 uncultured Haemophilus sp. | reverse complement strand
CCAAATGAATCGATTTTATTACTGATGACAGTCACAATCTTTCCTGGAATAAAGCAGGTTTGACAAGCCTCAATTATTGCTTGAAGATTCGATCCTTGCCCTGAAATCAGGACGGCAATTTTTTTCATATTATTCTACATAAAAGAAGGGCGAACCTTTCATTCTGAAATTTTCGCCCTGAAATGGAAAAGAGATATCATTTAATGATAACTTGTGGTTCGTCGTCTGTCGCACTTTCGATATGACCAATTAACCAGGCATTTTCACCGGATTGTTTTAAAATCGCTAAAGCGGTTTCCACTTGCGATTGTGGTAAGGCAATCACCATGCCAACGCCACAGTTGAATGTGCGGTACATTTCATAGGTTTCGATGTTGCCTTTTTCTTGTAACCATTTGAACACGGGTTGCCATTCCCAACTGCTTTCATCAATAACAGCTTTGGTATTTTTCGGTAATACACGAGGGATATTCTCCCAGAAACCGCCACCCGTTAAGTGTGCGATAGCATGGACTTCCGTTTGTTTGATTAAAGCGAGAACAGATTTTACATAGATTTTTGTCGGCGCAAGGACTTGTTCACTTAATGGACGGCCATTTAATTGTTCAGTGGCTGGATTGACGCCAGCAACATCAATGACTTTACGAATTAAAGAATAACCATTTGAATGCGGGCCACTTGAACCTAGTGCAATTAAAGCATCTCCTACTTTAACTTGGCTACCATCAATGATTTCTGATTTTTCAACCACACCCACACAGAAACCTGCAAGGTCATAATCACCTGCGTGATACATACCCGGCATTTCAGCGGTTTCACCACCCACTAATGCACAACCCGATTGCACACAGCCTTCTGCAATGCCTTTTACCACATCAGAAGCAACATCGACATCAAGTTTGCCCGTGGCGTAGTAATCTAAGAAGAATAAGGGTTCGGCACCTTGCACCACTAAATCGTTAACACACATTGCAACCAAATCAATACCGATAGTATCGTGTTTTTTTAAGTCAATGGCTAAGCGTAATTTTGTGCCTACACCGTCTGTACCGGAAACAAGGATGGGTTCTTTATATTTGCCTGGAATGGCACATAATGCACCAAACCCACCTAATCCTCCGATGACTTCAGGGCGAGTTGTCCGTTTTACGTGTGGTTTAATACGTTCAACTAATTCATTACCGGCATTAATATCCACGCCTGCATCTTTATAACTTAATGATGGTTTGCTCACAATGTTGTCCTATATTTTTAGGTTAAATGATAAAACGGCGTGATTGTATCAGATTAAGCAAACGTTTGCGATAGTGATTTAATCAGGATTTAAGCAAAAAAATAACCGCACTTTATTTTGCATGATAAAGTGCGGTCAATTTCAAAAGTGTTTTTAGCGATTCGCTAATTCGAAAATCATCGCTTCAGCTTGGCAGCTAAATGTAAAACGAGCCGTTAAATTGGCGCCATTTTCAGTTTCAGTGATTTCACTTTTAATCTCGCAAGGATCGCTTTCTGTTTTGCGTGCTTTTTCAACGAAACGATTAAGTGCTGCTTCAGCTTCAGCTTTATTTGCATAGGTTTGATGAATATCAACAGAACAATCTGAACCGTCAATAATCGTCCCCACATCAACACAACTACAAGTGAGAGATTCTTCTGCTTTGCATGTTACTGTCATAGGATTTCCTTATTTAAAATTAAGATTGGTTCTATTCTAGCATTTTTAAAACGCTCTGCCAAAGTAGCCGTATTTTTTTAATTTAAATATCATTTATTTATCACTGGTCGGAACACTTGAAAATTAATCTAAAATAATTTGCACTCCATTTATTGGAGTTTTAGAATCTCGCGGCTTTTTTCATTATTATTAATAACAAAAGGTTCCAAATGACAAAATTTAATAAAACGCTATTAGCAATGAGCACATTGTTAGCAGCAAGCGGTGCAAATGCAGCCGCATTCCAATTAGCAGAAGTTTCTACATCAGGTCTTGGTCGTGCTTATGCCGGTGAAGCAGCAATTGCTGATAATGCTTCAGTAGTTGCAACTAACCCAGCATTAATGACAGAGTTTAAAAAAGCAGAGTTATCTACTGGTGGTATTCTAGTTGATGCAGATGTTGATGTCACAGGTACTATTGGTGGAGTACCAGCTAATCATAAAAATGTCATTCCAAATGCCATTATTCCTAATATGTATGTGGTTGTGCCTGTAAATGACCGCTTTGCATTGGGTGGAGGTATGAATGTTAATTATGGTTTAAAATCTGAATATAATGATACTTACGCTGCTGGTGTATATGGTGGTAGAACAGAATTAAAAGCATTGAATTTTAATTTAAGTGGTGCATATGATTTAGGCTATGGTTTTAGTTTTGGTGCTGGTGTAAATGCAATTTATTCTGATGCAGAAGTTCAACGTCATTTAGGTATTGGTGGTAAAGCAATTGCTCAGCAATTAGGTGCAATGGCGACAAAATTAAGTGCAGCTGGCCAGGTTGCTCAAGCAACACAGCTATCTTCAGTAGCTAACCAATTAGCAAATGCACCTGCAAATACATCGGTTTCTAAAATTAAAGGTGATAAATGGAGTCTGGGATGGAATGTGGGTTTAACTTATAAACTCAATGAAAATCATCGTTGGGGCTTAGCATATCACTCAGCAGTAAACGTTAAATTTAAAGGCAATTATTCAAATGAATTTCCTGTAGCATATAATGCGTTATTATCCCAATTAGCAAATACTGGAGTTACCTTGCCAATTACTCAGGCAACGGGAGGAGAGAGCGTTCCTGGTGGTTTAACCTTACACTTGCCAGCTTATTGGGAGTTTTCTGGATTCCATAAATTAACAGATAAATTAGCGGTTCAATATAGCTATAAATATACTGAATGGAAACGTTTGAAAAGCTTAACGGCATATGGTGAAAGCGGAAATGTTTTATTCCACAAAGATGAAAAATTCAGTAACTCTTCACGTTATGCACTAGGTTTCTCTTATAATGCAACCGATGCATTAACTGTGAGAGCGGGTGTTGCTTATGATAAGAATGCCAGTGTCAATCATCCATCAATCTCAATTCCAGATACAGATCGTATGTGGTATAGCTTAGGGGCAACTTATCGTTTTACCCCGAACTTATCAGCTGATTTTGGATATGCACACTTACATGGTAAGAAAAATAGCTTTAAAGAAGGTTTATCAGGTCAATTTAAAGTTAAATCAAGTGCTAACCTTTACGGTTTAAACTTAAACTACAGTTTCTAATTTGTTAAAAATTTAGCATAATACGTAGCACACCGAATGAATGTTCGGTGTGCTTTTTTCTTATATGGTTCCATAAAAAACGGGAGAAAAATGACCGCACTTTTTTATGCTTATATGGACTCACCAATTGGTCGGTTATTAATGCTTTCTGATGGTGAAAATCTTACAAATTTAGATTGTGAGTTAGAACAAACCACGCCAAATCCAAATTGGATTTTACGAGAAGATTTACCGCTTTTTGAAAAAGTGCGGTTTGCTTTAACGCGTTATTTTAATGGTGAGCCAGAAAGTTTCTCCGACATTCCTTTATCGCCTAAAGGTACCGCATTTCAACAAGCGATTTGGAAAGCATTGCGTCAAATTCCTTATGGTAAAACGGCGAGTTATGGTGGGTTAGCCGAAAGCATTAATAACCCTAAGGCGGTGCGAGCCGTTGGCGGTGCGGTAGGAAGTAATCCCATTAGCATTATCATTCCATGTCATCGTGTATTAGGGAAAAAATGTGAAATCACGGGTTTTGGTGGTGGATTGCCGGCAAAACGCTTTTTATTGAAACTAGAAAATATTCCTTACATCGACAAAGGCGTAGAATACGTTAAACCAAAATTATTGAAGAAATACCACGAATGATCCCACAAACTGAACAAGCCTTATTAGAAAAAGCGCAATCTATTGCGGGGTTAACCTTTGGCGAACTTGCAGATGAATTAAATATTCCCGTTCCGCCTGATTTAAAACGTGATAAAGGTTGGGTTGGAGTGTTGCTTGAAGCCGCATTAGGTGCGACTGCCGGTAGTAAAGCAGAGCAGGACTTTTCCCATTTAGGCATTGAATTAAAAACGTTACCCATTAATACCGAAGGTTTTCCGTTGGAAACGACGTTTGTGAGTCTTGCGCCCTTGGTTCAAAACTCAGGGGTAAATTGGGAAAATTCGCACGTTCGTCATAAATTATCGAAAGTCTTGTGGATTCCTATTGAAGGTAGTCGAGACATTCCTTTGCGTGAACGCCATATTGGCCAACCTATCTTATGGCAACCTTCGACTGAACAAGAACATCAATTACGCCAAGATTGGGAAGAGTTGATGGATTATATTGTGCTCGGGAAGTTGGATCAGATTACGGCGCGTATTGGTGAAGTCATGCAACTGCGCCCAAAAGGCGCAAACAGCAAAGCCATTACGAAAGGCATCGGTAAAAATGGGGAAGTGATTGATACCTTGCCACTGGGTTTTTATTTACGGAAAGAGTTTACTGCAGGTATTTTGAAGTCGTTTCTAGATAATAAAAATGGGTGAATAATCCCCATTTTATTTTACGTAACGTGCATGAAGAAATCTTTTAATCCGACTAATATATTATTTACAGCCACTGTTGCCAATATTAATCCCATCACACGACTAATGATTGCGGCTCCAGAGTTTCCAATAATATGTTGAATGCGATTTGCCGCAAGGAGCAAGAAGTAGGTAATGAGTAGCACGATTAGCATAATGCCACCAGTGATGATTTGCTCGGTAAGATTAAAACGATGATTATCAGTTAAAAGTACGATTGCCATCATTGCACCTGGCGAGGCAATAGAAGGTACTGCGAGGGGATAAACAGCAATTTCAGTAATGTTTGCTTTTATTTTAATTTCTTTTTCAGGCTTACTTTCACCAAAAATCATAGTTAAGGCAAATAAGAAAAGCACTAAACCACCAGCAATTTGGAATGCGGGAAGTGGCACTTGCATAGCTTCAAAAAGAACTTGTCCACCAACTAAAAAGAAAAGCAAAATACCAGCTGAAACCACAACGGCATGACGCGCAATTTTACGGCGCTCTTCTACTGAAAAACCAATAGTTTTCGAAAGATAAACTGGCACAGAACCGATAGGATCGATAACTGCCCAAAGTACGACAAATTGTACGATAAGAGAATCAAACATAGACTTTTCCGATTAAGATTGTAAATCGCGGCATTTTATCAGATTGGTTTATGAAAATGGTATCATTTTTAAATGAATTTTTATACCTTCATTTTGTCATGAAAAACACGAAAAAAACCCACCGCACTTTGTAAAGTCTCACCATAAAAAATGAGTGGAATACGATTTCGTTGCCAAGGTGGAATGCTGAGCTCTTGCCAAATTTTTTTCATGGTTTCAGCAGGACGATTATGTTGGCGTTTTACTTTGCCAGTATAAGCAAATCGTATTTGAATCGGTTCTTGTGTATCGGCAAGTTGAACTTGCTTTTCGTTCCAATTAACTAAAATGCCTGTCGCATTGTGGGTTGCATAAATTGTTCCAAGATTATCAGGCAAGACAATCTGTTGATTTAATGGCATATCAAGACAAGTTTGCGACAAATCAGCGAATTTTCCCGTTAAATAGAGACATTCCTGATAACGACGAATAATATGTTCCCCAAGTTGAAATTGTGGAGATGCATCCGCTTTGGCCTGAATAACATCATCAATAATGTGCATTAATTGAACCCGCGTTGGCATGGCAATTTGATTTTTAGCCAACCACATTCGCAAAAGTGCGGTTTGTTTTTGCGATGAATAGTCTAGAAAGTTTAGGAGCGAAAACTGTTTTTGATCCTCAAGAATGTGCTGCTCAAAGCAAGTTTGTAATAATTCATTAATCAGTTGTTGTTGCTCAAAACAATGTTGTGCGGCACGCTGAACTGCATGATCAAAATGTCCCCAGCGTTGGCGTATTTCAGGCAAAATTTGGTTACGTAAGAAATTGCGATCGTAATGATTATCTTGATTGCTTTCGTCTTCGACCCAAGACAGATTTTCTTGCTGAACGTAATCTTCTAATTCATTACGGCTAAAAGAAAGGAGCGGGCGTAGAATAGACATCCCGAACAATTGACTTTCTTTTTGCATAGCACCTAAACCCTGTAATCCCGCACCTCGTTTTAGCGCCAGGAAAAAGGTTTCAGTTTGATCATTTAAATGATGTGCAGTGACCAGATGTTCATCTGGCTGAATATGTGTTGAAATAGCTTGATAACGTGCTTCTCTTGCGCCCGCTTCAATGCCATCATGCATTTCCACTTTGACTTTTTCAATAATAAGTGGAATGGCAAATTGCTCACAGAGTTGTTGGCAATGAGTCGTCCAAGTATCCGCATTCGGGCTTAATCCGTGATGGATATGAATAGCTCGCAGACTTAAGTGCGGTCGTTTTTCGCGGAGTTTTTTAACTAAAGAAAGCAGTGCAGTTGAATCCAAACCACCGCTAAAAGCGATGAGAAGCTTATTGGCGGTGGTTGGAATTTGTGCTTGGAATAATGAAAAAAGATCCATTAGGCAACTTTAACAGCTTTGTAGTTTGTGCTTGGATTTAAGATCTCAAAACGTGCAGCAATAGGTTGGAGTTCGTAAGATTTCAAATCAAATGTGGTTTTCATCACACCGGCCACCGCATTATTCATTTTTTCAAAAGCTTCAACATCGTTGCCACAGTTTAAGTAATGGGCCAAGAAAGTACCCGCGATTAAATCACCCACACCAACAGGTTCAAAGTTAAATTTGTAAAGTGGGCGACTTAAATGCCATACGCCCTCAGGTGTCGCCATAATGATTTCAAAGGTATCAGGATCATTTAATTTACCTGCTTTACCTAAGTGTTTAACCAACACTTTCTTCACACCTTTAGCCACTAATGCATTAGCGGCTTTCAGCACATCGTCAAACGTATTGATAGGGAAGTCAGAAAGCGTACGAAGCTCTGAAAGGTTTGGTGTCATGATGTCCGCACGTGGAATGGCTTTTTCAATTAAGCGTTCGCGTACACCATCCGCTACCACGCAGACTTTTTCGGCATTTGGCATCACTGGATCGCACAAGTAAAGTGCATTTGGGTTACGTGCTTTGATTTTTTCTAAAGCATAGATAATTTGGTCAACTTGCTCAGCTGAACCTAAATAGCCAGAAAGCAACGCATCACATTCTTGCAGTTTTCCAATGGCATCTAAACCGTTGGCGATTTCACCAATTTGTTCTTGAGGGATCACCATACCTGTCCATTTGCCATATTGAGTATGGTTAGAAAATTGCACGGTATTGAGTGCCCATACATCCACACCTAATAGCTGCATTGGAAAAGTAGCGGATTTATTACCGGCAAAACCATAAACTACGTGAGATTGGATTGCTAATACGTTTTTCATTTTAAACTCCTTTTACGTTATTTTTATTTTAGCATTGATGCATTTTCTGGCATCCATGTATTATTTTTTAAACACAAAAAAGAGCGGTTAAATTAACCGCTCTTTTTATACATTATTAACAATAACCGTAAGACATTAAACGTTCGTAACGTCTTTCTAATAAACCCTCTTTGTCGAAGGTATCGAGTTCGTTTAATTCTTCAACAAGGCATTGTTTTAAATTACGTGCCATTTCATGATAATTACGATGTGCACCACCTAATGGCTCTGGAACGATATTATCAATTAAACCTAGCTCTTTTAAACGAGTTGCGGTTAAGCCCATCACTTCTGCTGCGGTAGAGGCTTTTTCTGCGCTTTTCCATAAGATAGAAGCACAGCCTTCTGGTGAAATAACGGAATAAGTTGAATATTGCAACATATTCACTTTGTCACCCACACCAATAGCTAATGCACCACCGGAACCGCCTTCACCGATTACCGTACAGATAACAGGTACTTTTAAGGTAGACATTTCACGTAAGTTACGAGCAATCGCTTCAGATTGACCGCGTTCTTCCGCACCGATGCCCGGGTAAGCCCCTGGCGTGTCGATAAAGGTAATGATAGGTAAGTTAAAACGCTCAGCCATTTGCATTAAACGTAATGCTTTACGATAACCTTCTGGAGCAGGCATACCAAAGTTACGAGTTACTTTGTCTTTTACTGTACGACCTTTTTGATGACCGATAACCATCACTGCACGACCATCTAAACGAGCGAGCCCACCTACGATTGCTTTATCATCTGCAAAGGCACGATCGCCTGCAAGTTCTTGGAAATCAGTAAAAATATGTTCGATATAATCAAGAGTGTATGGACGATTTGGGTGACGTGCCATACGAGAAACCTGCCATGCATCAAGATTTGCAAAGGTTTTTTTGGTTAATTCATCGCTTTTCTTTTGTAAGCGTTTAATTTCATCGTGTAAATCAATTTTGTCATCAGATGCTGAACGTAGCGCTTCAATTTTGGCTTCAAGTTCAGCAATAGGTAATTCAAAATCTAAATATTCTTGGCTCATTTCTTATCCTAAAATATCGTCAAAAGTTGCCCGCACTTTATCAAGATTTAAGGTGCGGTGCAAATGGTTTTCACTGGTTGGAGCGGATTATAAATATTCCTTTTTTAGTAATGATAACAAAAACAAAAATGCGGAACAAATCACGACAGAAGGCCCCGCAGCGGTATCATAAAAGGCGGAAAGGAATAACCCGCCAACGACGGAAAGCATACTGATTAAAATCGCAATAAACACCATTTGTTCAGGTGTTTTGGCAAAACGTCTTGCTGTTGCGGCTGGAATAATTAAGAGCGATGTAATAATCAGGGCCCCAACAAACTTCATACTTAAGGCAATGGTAAGTGCGGTCAAAATCATTAAAATAAATCGCATTTTTTTAATGTTAATGCCTTCCACTTGAGCCAGTTCAGGCGAAACGGTGGTGGAGAGTAAGGCTTGCCAGAAGTAAAGCAGTGTGCCTAATACAATGACAACACCTGCACCAATGTAAGGTAAGTCGTTAAAATTAATGGCAAGCAAATCCCCAAAAAGATAACTCATTAAATCTACGCGGACGTTTTTAAGTAACCCAACGGTGACAACCCCAAGGGAAAGACAACTGTGAGCGATAATCCCTAAAAGGGTATCTACTGAAAATTGTGTATTACTTTCAAGCCATACCATTAATACGGCGAGAATAATCGTCAAAATGACAATGGCAACATAAGGATTAATTTGTAGGAAAATTCCTAACGCCACACCAAGCAAGGCAGAGTGGGAAAGGGTATCACCAAAATAAGCCATTTTACGCCACACCACAAAAGCACCGAGAGGGGCGGTAATTAAGGAAAGCAGTAAGCCCGTAAGCAAGGCGGGAAATAAAATCTCAAACATGATTTTTCCTTATTGTTGGCATTCTGATGGATTGGCACTGCAACTACAAACATCACCATGCATATTATGATGGTGATTATGATGGTGCGTATAAAAGCCCACATTTTGTGAGATTTGATTGCCCCAAAGACGCATAAATGTGGGATCATTTGATAAACTTTCAGGTGTGCCGGCACAGCAAATATGTTGATTGATGCACAACACTTCTTTACTGTCCGCCATCACGATATGCAAATCATGGGAAACCATTAAAACTGCACAATTTAAGGTTTGTTGAGTACGATGAATTAGCTGATAAAGTTCAGCTTGTCCGTTAATGTCCACCCCTTGAGTGGGTTCATCTAGCACCAGTAAATTAGGTTTATTCAAAATCGCACGAGCCAACAATACACGTTGCATCTCGCCACCAGAGAGTTTTTGCATATTATTTTTTCTCAGATGCGTAATAGAAAGTTGCTCAAGTGCGGTTGATATTTCTTGTGTTTTAACCCCTTTTTTGAGTGCAAGAAAACGCTCAACCGTCATTGGTAAACTGTGATCAAGGTGAATTTTTTGTGGGACATAGCCAATTCTGACATTAGCGCTATAAATCACCTCACCAGATGTCGGCGTTTGTAACTTTAATAAGGTTTTTAAGAGGGTCGATTTCCCTCCACCATTTGGGCCTACAATGGTGATAATTGAATTAGGATAAATGCTGAGGTTAATATCCCGCAATGCCGTCTTTTGTTCAAAGACCACATTGATATTTTTCAGTGTAATTAATGGTGTTGGTTGGGCTGGTTGAATGGCGTGAATCTGCATAATCCCCCCTTTAAAAATGGCTCACTAAAATAGCTCATTTCCTTGTTTTTCTCAAGAAATTCCGACTATGCCTAATATTTAGGCATAAGATTTGACATTTTCAGGATAAAATGAATTTTTTTTAGAGTTTGTAGTCTGAAGAGCGAAAAGCTTTTTATTCATTTTAAAGGTATCTATTTTGCAACACGTTAAATTAGCTAGAGATCGACGGAAAAGAAAATCCCGCATAAAAGCGGCGATTTTTTTTGCCGCACTTTTGCTTATTTTAACGGGCATTTTCCTCGCCTTTAAAGATACCGCTGATTATGATCCTTCTCTGCAAAGTAATCTTGAGCCAGAGATGGTGGATAACGTTCAATATCAATCTCTTACACCTGAAAAAACAGAATCAGACAAGCAACAAACTCAAGCAGTCGAACATCCTGAAACTAAGCAGAATGCGAATACGGAAGATGCGACCTCTTATGATGATGAACTTCAAGCCAAAGATGATGAAGTCGATGAAATTAAACCACAGTTTGATGAACTAACTGATTTGCCAAAAGATGCTCAAGATGCACTGAGTGGTATTTTAGATGTGGCCGATCAAGCATTACGTATTACCGATCAATTTAGCCATACCGTAGTACGTGGCGATTCATTAAAAGATGTGTTAGAGCTTTCAGGTTTAGAAGATGATACGGCGAAAGATTTGATTGCTGCGTATCCTGAATTAAAAACGCTGCGTGCAGGTCAGCAATTCTATTGGATTCTAGATAAAGAAGATCAGTTGGAATACTTAAACTGGTTGGTGTCTGAAAAAGAAGAGCGCATTTATGAGCGCACTGAAGACGGCAAGTTTAAACGCCAAATCTTAGAGAAGAAAAGTATTTGGAAGAAAGAGGTGCTAAAAGGCACGATTAACGGATCCTTTGCTTCAAGTTTACGTGATTTAGGTTTGGATGGTCGTCAAATCAGCCAATTAAGCTCAGCATTACAATGGCAAGTAAGCCTTCAAAAACTCAGTAAAGGCACCAAGTTTGCGATTTTAGTGTCTCGCGAGTATTTAGGTGATAAATTAACCGGTCAAGGTAACGTTGAAGCCATTCACATTATAGCGGATGGTAAGAGTTATTACGGTATTCAAGCGGCGAATGGTCGTTACTACGATAAGCAAGGGGAAACCTTAGGTAAAGGCTTTGCGCGTTATCCATTGCAACGTCAAGCGCGTATTTCGTCACCATTTAACCCAAATCGTCGCCATCCGGTAACGGGACGAGTTCGCCCACATAAAGGGGTAGACTTTGCTGTTTCACCAGGTACACCAGTTATTGCGCCTGCTGATGGTGTGGTGGAAAAAGTGGCTTATCAGGCTGGTGGTGCAGGACGTTATGTGGTGATACGTCATGGTCGTGAATATCAAACGGTGTATATGCATTTAAGTCGTGCTTTAGTTCGAGCAGGGCAAGAAGTGAAGAAAGGGGAGCGTATTGCATTAACAGGGAATACGGGTATTTCAACCGGTCCACACTTGCACTACGAGTTTCATATTAATGAGCGTGCGGTGAACCCGCTTACGGTGAAATTGCCGGGTACCAGCAGCGGTATGGCAACGGCAGAGCGTAAGCAATTCTTAGTCCGAGCGAAAGAAGTTGAAAGAATATTAAAATTATAGCGAATAAAGTGCGGTCAAATTTGGCCGCATTTTTATAGGCCTAAAAATTAACTGAAAACTGAACGCACTTATCTTTTCTCTTTTTCCTCAATATGCTATTCTCTTTGCATTTTAGAATTATTCTCATTTTTATGATTAAGCGACGTTATTTGATTTTTCTGTTGATCGTGCTTTCCTTTGTTTCACTTTTTCTCGGGGTAAGTACTGTTAATCTGCAAGGGTTACTGAATTTTGAAGGTAATCAATGGCAGATCTTTTTAATTAGTCGAGTGCCTCGTTTAATCAGTATCTTGATTGCTGGTGCATCCTTAAGTATTTGTGGTTTAGTGATGCAACAACTCAGCCGAAACCGATTTGTTTCTCCCACCACTGCGGGCACAATGGACAGTGCAAGATTAGGGATTTTAATGGCAATGCTGTTTTTCCCAACGGCTTCGATGTTGTTAAAAACCACTATTGCGGTCATCGTGTCTTTCCTTGGCACATTGTTATTTATGACGATTCTGTCCCGTTTGAAATTCAAGGATACGATTTTTGTGCCATTAGTGGGGATCATGTTCGGTAATATCATCAGTTCAATTACCGCTTTTATTGCTTACAAAGAAGATTTATTACAAAACTTATCCGGGTGGCTACAAGGGGATTTCTCGCTTGTGATGTCTGGTCGTTATGAATTATTGTATTTCAGTATTCCTACACTCATCGTGGCTTATTTATTTGCGCATCGTTTTTCTATTGTCGGGATGGGGAAAGATTTTGCGGTTAATCTAGGTCTAAATTATAACCAGGTACTTTATCTCGGATTGCTCATTGTGGCGGTCGTCTCTTCGATTATTATCGTGTCTGTTGGCGTGATCCCTTTCTTGGGGTTAATCATTCCAAATATCGTCACGCTTTATTTGGGGGATAACTTGAAGAAAGTGTTATCTCATACGGCCTTACTAGGTGCTGTATTTGTTTTATTCTGCGATATTTTAGGTCGAAGTGTGATTTATCCTTATGAGATTTCCATTAATGCTGTGGTTGGCGTATTTGGTAGTGGTATCTTCTTATTTTTATTATTAAAACGGTATAGAAATGGCTAAGAAATCTTCTTCTCAACTGATGGTATTGTCGTTGTTAGCCATTGTTTCTCTTGCACTTTATTTAGGCTACAACTTACCGAACCGTTGGCAATATGCCTTGGAAAATCGTGCCTTATCCTTAATTGCGATTGTGATTACCGGTGCGGCAATTGCACTTGCTACGATGATTTTCCAAACGGTTGTGAATAACCGAATTCTCACACCGAGTATTTTAGGTTTAGATTCGCTGTATTTGCTGATTCAAACGACGATTATTTTCCTTTTCGGTTCAAGCACATTGCTTTCAATGAATTCTATTGTATTGTTTGTCTTGTGTACGGGATTAATGATGGCGTTTTCATTAGTGCTTTATCACTTCCTGTTTAAGAAAGAGAACCAAAATATTTTCTTCTTGTTGCTTGTCGGGATTATTTTCGGCACCTTCTTTGGTAGCTTAACGACGTTTATGGAAGTGTTGATTGACCCAAATGAATTCCAGATCGCTCAAGATATTGGCTTTGCAAGTTTCAACCGAATCAATACACAAATCTTGTGGGTCGCATTAGCCATTTTAGTGGCGACGATTGTTTTCAGTTTGAAATATTGGCATTGCTTTGATGTGTTGGCATTAGGGCGAGAAAATGCCATTAACTTAGGGATCGATTATCAAAAGACCTTAAAAGTCCTATTAATTCTCGTGGCAATTTTAACGTCAGTGTCGACCGCACTTGTTGGCCCACTTACGTTCCTTGGGTTATTAGTGATGAACGTGACCTTTGAATTTGTTCGTGATTATCGTCACAAGGTACTCATTCCTGCTGCGATGTTAATTTCCATCATTACCTTGGTTTTAGGGCAATTATTAGTGACCCATATTTTTACGTTCCGCACGACATTAAGCATCATCGTTAATTTTGTCGGTGGCGTGTACTTTATTTATTTGTTATTAAGAGCAAACAAAAAATGACAATAGAAATTCGCAATATTACTAAAAGTTACGGAAGCAAAAAGGTGGTGGATAATGTATCTCTCACCATTCCTACGGGGAAAATTACGTCTTTTATCGGGCCAAATGGTGCAGGGAAGAGTACAGTGCTGTCTATTATGAGCCGTTTGTTAAACGCTGATAGCGGTGAGATCTATCTCAATGGTGAATTGCTCAATCGCAAAAAAAGCAGTGATATTGCGAAACAGCTTGCGATTTTAAAGCAAACTAACAACATTAATTTGCGTCTAACCATTGAAGATTTAGTCGCTTTTGGGCGTTTTCCTTATTGCAAAGGAAACTTAACTCAAACTGACCGCACTTTTATTGATAATGCCATTGCCTATATGAATTTAGATGATATTCGTCATCAATATATCGATAGTTTAAGTGGTGGGCAGCGACAACGTGCTTATATTGCGATGACACTGGCACAAGATACCGATTATATTTTGTTGGATGAACCATTAAATAATCTGGATATGAAACATTCTGTGCAGATCATGCAAGTTTTGCGTAAATTAGCGACAGAACTCAACAAAACCGTGGTGATTGTGATTCATGATATTAATTTCGCCTCTTGTTATTCTGACTACATTGTTGCCATGAAAAATGGAAAATTAGTCCAACAAGGTGAAGTTAACCACATTATGCAATCAACCGTATTACAAGATATTTATGATATGACGATTCCGATTCAGGATATCGACGACCATAAAATTGCCGTTTATTTTAGATAAATAAGGAAATCTTCATGAAAAAAACATTATCAACTTTAGCGCTTTCACTCTTTGCATTTACCGGTATTGCACAAGCTGCGGATATTACCGTTGAAAATGCCGCTGGAAAACAAGTCGTGCCACAAAATCCACAACGTGTGGTGGTTCTCGATTTTGGTGCAGCTGATACGCTTCGTGCATTAGGTGTGCAAGATAAAATTGTGGGCTTCCCACAAAGCGGAAAAATTCCAAACTATCTTTCAGAATTTGCAGACAAAAAATATAAAAATGTCGGCGATTTGAAAGAGCAATCATTGGAGCAAATTAACGAACTTAATCCGGATTTGATCATTGCGTCTAAACGTCAAGAAAAAATGATCGACAAATTTAAAGAAATCGCACCAGTATTTAATGTTGAAAATGACTACACGAATTACTACCCGAGTTTTCAACAAAATGTGACCGCACTTGGTCAGATCTTTGGTAAAGAAAATATCGCGAAAGAAAAGCTTTCAGCGTTGGAGAGTAAGGTTGAACAAGTCGCAAAAGATGCGAAAGACAAAACAGCCTTATTGGTACTCGTCAATGAAAGTAAAATCAGTGCCTTTGGTGATGGTTCTCGTTATGGCATGGTGTATCAAAAATTTGGTTTTAAACCGATTGATGACAGCATCAAATCCTCTACGCATGGACAAAGCGTTGGTTTTGAATATATCTTAGAAAAAAATCCAGACTTTTTACTCGTAGTGGATCGTACAGCGGCCATTACAGAAAAAGCTAACAACGCACAAAAAGTATTGGATAATGATATCATCAAACAAACCAAAGCGTATAAAAATGGACATATTGTGTATCTTGATCCAGCGAATTGGTATCTTGCGTTTGGTGGTTTAGAAAGCATGGAAATCATCGCACAAGAGCTTGATCGTGCAGTGACAAAATAATACAAAAATCATCTAAAAGGGCAGTCAAGGATTGCCCTTTTTATATGTAAATTAATCTTTACACATATCAATAAACTCCCTATCATATCGTTATCATTTAATAAAATTGAGTTTATTTTATGCTGACATTTAATCCACAAGATCCTTTCTCTTGCTTTGTCACTCAAAGCCTTTCCATGAAAAGTGCGGTCGAAAATGCACAACGTTTTGCGATGTTTGATGTGCCGCTTTTAATTCAGGGTGAAACTGGCACGGGTAAAGATTTATTAGCAAAAGCTTGCCATTTTGCGAGCTTGCGTCGTGAGAAAAAATTTATTGCAGTAAACTGTGCAGGCCTGCCGGATGAAGATGCGGAAAGTGAAATGTTTGGGCGTAAAGTAGGTGACAATGAAACTATCGGCTTTTTTGAATATGCTAACGAAGGCACGGTGTTACTGGATGGCATTGCCGAGCTTTCACTAAGTTTACAGGCAAAATTATTGCGTTTTTTAACCGATGGTTCTTTCCGTCGAGTGGGTGAAGAAAAAGAACATCATGCAAATGTTCGGGTGATTTGTACTTCACAAGAACCGATGGAAAAGCTGTTAGAACAAGGGAAATTGCGCAGTGATTTATTCCATCGCTTAAATGTCTTAGCACTAAATGTACCGCCATTGCGTGAGCGAGTTGAAGATATTCAGCCTTTAACGGACGGTTTTTTACAAGAAATTAGCACGCAGCTTAAGATTCCAATGCCGCAATATGATGCTGATTTTTTGAATTATTTGAAAGGGCAGCCTTGGCAAGGTAATGTGCGAGAGCTTTACAATGTCTTGTATCGTGCCTGTTCCTTAGCGAAAAATAACCAGCTTGATATTGAAAGTTTAAATTTAAAACCCGTACAAAGTGCGGTCATTTCTGCAGATGATTTTGGTGAAAAAAAACTGGATGAGATCATGGGACAATATGAGGCGAGTGTATTGCGTGCTTTTTATGCTCAGTATCCAAGTACTCGAAAATTGGCACAACGATTAGGCGTATCACACACGGCGATCGCCAATAAATTAAAACAATACGGTATTAGTAAATAATTTCTGACAGTTTAGGGAATTGTTTACAAAGTTTGAGCCATTCGACTTTATCAATTTGTACATTGAGGATAAATTCACCTTCATCCGAAATTTGTTCGTGACGAATGCTCTCTAATTGATAGAGCGCGTGGCGAATTTTGCCCTCTTGTGGGAGCAGAGTGAGGGTGAAAGAAAGTATCTCATTTTTCAACCGCACTTTAATGGCTTCAAGTAGCAGCTCTAATCCTTCACCTGAATGTGCTGAAAGGTAAACGGCAACTGGCTTATTCTCATCATCATATTCAATATGGGGCGCCACATTTTCCAATAAATCGATTTTGTTATACACCAACAATACCGGTACTTTGTCAGCCTTAATCTCTTCCAATACTAAATTCACCGCTTCAATATTTTCGATCTTTCGAGCGTCTGCTGCATCAATAACATGTAATAGCAGGCTAGCTTCTACTGTTTCTTGCAATGTAGATTTAAAAGCGGACACTAAATCATGGGGAAGTTGGCGAACAAAACCAACGGTATCGGCGAGAATCGCCGTACCAACATCTTGAATTTGTAAACGTCTTAATGTGGGATCAAGGGTGGCGAAAAGCTGATCCGCCGCATAGACATTGGCTTGCGTGATGAAATTGAATAGCGTCGATTTTCCCGCATTGGTATAACCTACTAAGGAAATGGTCGGAATATCCGCTTTTTGTCGGGTTTGGCGATTTTGGTTGCGTTGTTTTTCGACTTTCGCCAAACGATTTTGCAACTGCGCAATACGCACCTTGATTAAACGGCGATCCGTTTCTAATTGCGTTTCCCCTGGACCACGTAATCCAACGGCACCTTTTTGCTGATCTAAGCCTGTTTTTCGGCGGACTAATCGAGTGGATAAATGCTTAAGCTGAGCTAATTCAACTTGCAATTTACCCTCGTGCGAGCGGGCTCGTTGGGCAAAGATATCTAAAATCACCCCAGTGCGATCCACCACGCGACATTGGCAAATGCTTTCCAAATTACGGGTTTGTGCAGGGGTTAATTGATGATTCACCAAAACAACATCAGCATCTAAGGCTTTCACTGCATCTGCAATTTCTTGTGCTTTTCCCTCACCGATAAAGTATTTTGCTTGTGGTGTCGCTCGACTCGTGGTGATGATTTGTAAAATATCAACATTGGCAGATTCCGCTAAAAGTTGGAATTCTTGCAGATCTTCAATGTTTTTATTTTGAGAAAAGAAAACATGCACGACGACAGCTTTATCTTTTGCCGATGGGCTATTGTCGCCTGTTTTAGATGACGAAAGTGCGGTTGAAATTTCAGGTGAATTTTCAACCGCACTTAAATTGATGAAATCATTCATTGAACAGAATTATTCTGCTTGTGTTTCTACTTCCGCTGCAGCGTCAGAAGTTTGTGCTACATGATGACCGCCGTTATTATTGTGGTGAGAAACAGAACGTGCTGGAACCACAGTTGAAATAGCGTGTTTGTACACCATTTGATTTACAGTGTTTTTTAATAAAATCACGAATTGGTCGAATGATTCGATTTGACCCTGTAATTTAATCCCATTAACGAGATAAATCGAAACAGGAATACGTTCACGGCGTAACGCATTCAAATAAGGATCTTGTAATGATTGTCCTTTTGCCATTTTGCTATCCTTTGTTGTTATATGTTAATTAATGATAGAAACGAGTTGTCTCCGTCATCAAATATAGCAATAAACATTTTTCTTGTCTATGGGTTTATCTCTTTGCTTTCACGCAGTTTTTTCAGAATTGCTTTCATTTTTTCGTCTAGTTGAGCATTGAGACGTAATGTTTCGCCCGTTTTAGGGTGCTCAAAGCGAATGGAAAACGCATGTAAAAACAAACGATTGAGTCCGAGATCTTGCATATATTTATCGAATTCTTTATCACCGTATTTATCATCCAGCGCAATCGGGTGACCTGCATATTGAGTATGAACTCGGATCTGATGGGTTCGTCCCGTTACAGGCGACGCTTTTACTAAGGTCGCATTTTGATAGCGTTCTTCAATGGCAAATCGCGTTTCTGAAGGTTTACCTTGTTCACTGACTTTAACGATGCGTTCGCCACTGGCCAATTCATTTTTTAATAAAGGGGCTTGCACAACTTTCACATGAGATTGCCATTGTCCACGCACGAGTGCGAGATAATCTTTTTGTACGGTTTTAACACGAAGTTGTTCGTGTAAGTTGCGTAAGGCAGAGCGTTTCTTCGCGACTAATAAAATGCCCGATGTATCTCGGTCTAAACGGTGAACCAATTCTAAAAAACGGGCTTCAGGACGTAATGCACGCAAAGCTTCAATCACACCAAAATTCAAGCCACTCCCGCCATGAACCGCAATGCCGGAAGGTTTGTTCAATACTAATAAACAGTCATCTTCAAAAATAATATGACTTTCAAGGGAGGCGACTTTATTCAAGTTTTTAGAAATCGGTGCAGTATTTTTTTCAGAAACACGAACTGGTGGCACACGCACCACATCACCATTTTGCAATTTATATTCAGGTTTGATTCGCCCTTTGTTCACACGTACTTCGCCTTTACGCAGAATGCGATAAATCAAACTTTTTGGCACACCTTTTAATTTTGCCAATAAATAATTATCAATGCGTTGTCCTGCTTCATCCTCAGAAATCGTGAGCATTTTGACGGATTGATTGATGATTTTTTCTTGTTTTTCAGTCATTGAATCTGTCCTTTAAAAATTGGGCTGAATCATATCACAATATCCCTGGTGATAATAGCAAGAATGCCTTGCTAATTTAGCCCCGAATGTGGATAATAGAGCGTCTTTCTGCGCCTAAAATTTGGCATTTAGAAAGCGATTTTGTATGTTGGTCAAAACTCAATGCGGCAAATGGCATAAGACATTGATAATCAACATGTTTTTCTTGAAGGTTGACGCTTCCTTGCAATGCGTAATTAACACACCGCATTGTTTTACGAAAATTGTCTTAGATAACAATTGAGTATGCTATCAATGCACCCAGCAACACACAGTCGTGAGATTGACTGTTCGCGAGAAACACGAGGTCGATGGCTAAGGTCAGTAAATCTGTAAAGTGCGGTTAATTTTCAAGGTATTTTAGATAATTCAAACGAGAAATTGACAATGAAAAGAATGTTAATCAATGCGACTCAAAAAGAAGAGTTGCGCGTTGCGTTGGTCGATGGCCAGCGTTTATTCGACTTGGATATTGAAAGTCCGGGTCATGAACAGAAAAAAGCCAATATTTACAAAGGGAAAATCACTCGCGTAGAGCCGAGTTTAGAAGCAGCCTTTGTGGATTATGGTGCAGAGCGCCATGGCTTCCTTCCTTTAAAAGAAATTGCCCGCGAGTATTTCCCTGCTGATTATGTGTTCCAAGGTCGTCCAAATATCCGTGATATTTTGACTGAAGGCCAAGAAGTGATCGTTCAGGTGAATAAAGAAGAACGTGGCAATAAAGGCGCAGCCTTAACCACTTTTGTTTCCCTTGCCGGTAGTTATTTGGTGATTATGCCAAACAATCCGCGTGCAGGTGGCATCTCTCGCCGTATTGAAGGCGATGAACGTATCGAATTAAAAGAAGCATTGAGTTCTTTAGATGTACCAGAAGGCGTTGGTCTTATCGTGCGTACAGCGGGTGTGGGTAAATCACCAGAAGAATTACAATGGGACTTAAAAGTACTTTTACATCATTGGGAAGCGATCAAACAAGCTTCACAAAGCCGTCCGGCGCCGTTCTTAATTCACCAAGAAAGTGATGTGATCGTTCGTGCGATCCGTGATTACTTGCGTCGTGATATCGGTGAGATCTTAATTGATAGCCCGAAAGTATTTGAAAAAGCGAAAGCACACATCAAACTTGTACGTCCAGATTTCATCAATCGTGTGAAACTGTATCAAGGTGAAGTGCCGCTATTTAGCCACTATCAAATTGAGTCACAAATTGAATCCGCCTTCCAACGTGAAGTTCGCTTACCTTCTGGCGGTTCAATTGTCATTGATGTGACAGAAGCATTAACGGCGATCGATATCAACTCGGCGCGCTCAACTCGTGGTGGTGATATTGAAGAAACCGCATTAAATACCAACCTTGAAGCCGCAGATGAAATTGCTCGTCAATTACGTTTACGTGACTTAGGTGGGTTAGTGGTCATCGATTTCATCGATATGACACCTGTTCGTCACCAGCGTGAAGTTGAAAACCGTATTCGTGATGCCGTGCGTCAAGACCGTGCTCGGATTCAAATTAGCCGTATTTCTCGCTTCGGCTTATTGGAAATGTCGCGTCAACGTTTAAGCCCATCATTAGGTGAGTCTTCTCACCATGTTTGCCCACGCTGTCAAGGTACGGGTAAAGTGCGTGATAACGAAAGCTTATCACTTTCCATCTTACGTTTAATCGAAGAAGAAGCGTTAAAAGAAAATACCAAACAAGTACACACCATCGTGCCTGTACAAATTGCGTCTTACTTACTTAACGAAAAACGTAAAGCCGTTAATAGCATCGAAAAACGCCATGATGTAGATATTATCGTGGTGCCAAATGAAGCAATGGAAACGCCACATTTCAGCGTATTCCGTGTTCGTGAGGGCGAAGAGCTAAATGAATTAAGCTATAACTTAGCGAAATTCCATGATGCACAAGACGATACATTTGTACCAGAAGAGTCTCTTGTTTCTCGCAATATCGAAACTGCAGCTGTGACCTCTGAGCAAGTGATGGAAAGTGCAGCAGTATCTTTATCGATTCCAACAGCTGCACCAGCACCAGTTGAGCGTAAATCGGAAGAACCGTCATTGTTTGCAAAAATTGTTGCTGCAATTAAAGGTTTATTTGCTTCTGAACCAAAAGAAGAAGAGAAAAACCAAAATAACCGCAACAATCGTAACAGCAACCGTAATAATCGCCGTAATCAAGATCGTCGTAATAATCGCCGTTCTCGCAATAACGAAAACAACGATAATGCGAAAAATACAGATGAAGAAAATGCGCGTCCAACTCGCGAGCGTGTAAATAATCGTCGCAATCGTCGTAACGCGAATGAAGAAGTGACATCTGAAAGTGCGGTTAATTTTGCTAATGTTTCTGATGATAATCGTCAAGAAGAAAAAGCAGAGAAACCGGTAGCAGAGCGTCGTCAACGTCGTGATTTACGTAAACGTGTTCGTATTGATGACAATGCAAATAACGTAAATGAGAATGTTATTGAAGCAGTTGAAGCGCCAGTTATTGAGACTGTTCAAAATGAAGTGGTTGAAAACAATGTTGCTGATAATGCTGAAGATAAACCACGTCAAGAACGTCAGCGTCGTACTCCACGTCATTTACGAACATCGAATAATCAACGCCGTCGTCGTAATGAAGTGAAGTCACCAATGCCATTATTTGCGGCAGTTGCTTCACCTGAATTAGCAAGCGGTAAAGTTTGTGTCGATTATTCTGTTGTGAATGCAGCGAAAGAAAGCAATTTCTTATCTGTGGATGAATTGCTTGAGCAAGAAAAAACGAAAAAAGGTGTAATCACGCCTGCAACAGGTATTGTGGTGGAAGAAAAAACGGTAGAAACACAACCGGCTTTAAATTTCATTACTCAACCGGCAAATGAAGCGGTTCAACAGAAAGTGCAAGAATCATTAGAACGCTTGCATCATAAATCAGAACCTGTTGCTCAAGTCGAAACAGCTGAAGTTGAACCACAAAAGAAAACAGAATTTGTTCGTTCTTATGTGTTCACTGGTCGTGCTGGTACCATTTCAGCGGTACAACACACTAAAGCAGCGATGACATTAGCTAAAGCACCTGATGAAGAGTCTAAGCCATTCCCAATTGTAGAATGGACGGAGTCTCGCTATTACTTTAACGGTAAAGGCGCCGCAGGCCATCATAGTGCAATTAGCCATATTTATTCTGAGGCGACACAAGCGAAAGCAGAGTAATATCTTAATCATAAAGACGGAGCCAGTAGGTTCCGTTTTTTATTTTGTGTATTTTTAAAACATAGTGATTTAAAAGTAGTCAGTCAGATAATTTTTTTATTTTCTTGCTTGACGGGGTGGGGGAAAAAACGTATTATTCACCTCGCTTAAATCACGGAGGAATGGTCGAGTGGTTGAAGGCACCGGTCTTGAAAACCGGCGAGG
>NZ_CALJRX010000036.1 GCF_937976265.1 uncultured Haemophilus sp. | reverse complement strand
AAGCTTTTTTCAAGCGTTCTAATAGATAGAAATCCCCAGCGGTAAATTTCACACCTAACACTTTCGGGTTTTTATAAAGTTCGCCGAATTGCTCGATCCCCATATTCACGCCTGTTAAGAACGGAATTGAGTACACGATCATGTTATTGCCTGTTTCAGCAATGATAGTGTCATAGTAATGTTTGATTTCAGGGAAGCTGAATTTATAGTAGAACGGGGTTACTGCAGAAAGACTGTCATAGCCTAATTCCGTTGCATATTTACCTAATTCCACTGCTTCATGTAAGTTCACGCTACCCACTTGTGCGATTAACGCGACTTGGTCTTTTGCTTCATCTTTCGCGATACGGAAAATTTGTTTTTTCTCTTCCGTAGAAAGCATGAAGTTTTCACCTGTTGAACCGCCTACATATAAACCATCAATTTTCATCTTATCAATGTTATAGCGAATGATTTCACGCAAACCTTTTTCATTGATAGAGCCATCTTCATTGAATGATACTAATAACGCACTAAAAATACCTTTTAAATTACGCATTTTTCTCTCCTATTTGATACGTTGTTCTAAAATGACATTTAATGTTTTTTGCTTTATTTTGACCGCACTTTCCTGTGATGCCTGTACTAATAAAGCGTAAATCAAATCTAATACGAATAATTGAGCGATCTTCGTGCCGATAGAATCGCCTTGTAGCTTGCCTTGCTTATTCCCATTCACTAAAACAAGATCGGCATATTCTGTGATGGGTGAACGCAAACTGTGCGTAATCGCAATGGTTTTGGCACCATTTTCTTTGGCGATTTTCATGGTATGAGTGGTTTCTTGAGAATAACCGGAATGGCTCAAACCAATTGCCACATCTTTTTTCGTCAATAACGATGCCTGCATATACATAAAATGGTTGTTACCTGTCGCATCTACTTGCACACCGATACGCATCAGTTTATTTTTGGCATCTTCCGCAGTAATACCGGATGTACCCACACCAAATAAAAAGACACGATTCGCTTGTTGAATGGCTTTTACTGCTTCTTCCAACTGCTCAAAATCTAATAAATTAATGGTTTCATCCATCACGTTATTGATGGCAGATTTCAGCTTATGCGCAATATTCAATGAGTTGTCAGAATCGGTAATATCTGAATCTAATACGGTGTTATCTTTGCCATCTTTTGTGGCAAGCTCGATGGATAATTCCAATTTAAAATCACTGAAGCCTTTAAAGCCGAGAGTACGGCAAAAACGCACAAAGGTCGCCTCCCCCACTTCTAAATGGGCGGCAATTTCAGCTAAAGGAGCTTGCACCGCAAGATCGGGATTCAATAAAATTGCATCCGCAATTTTCTTTTCAGTCTTCGTTAAACTACGATACAACGAGCTGATGGTATTTAAAATATTGCCGTTTTTAGCCATAAACCACTCCCGTATTTTTTGCTTGTAATAAGCAATCTTTTACCCAATAAGCTGCCCCAATCAAGCCTGCATCTTGTCCAAATTGAGCGCTTTCTAATTCGCAATGATAAACAGCGGGAAGTTCACTTAATAAAGATTGAACTAAGGGTAAATAGCCTTTTGCCAACCCTACGCTACCGCCAACCACGACTTTTTGCATGTCTAATCCAATCTTCAAATCCGCAATTAAATTCGCAATGGCTTGAGCTGAACGAGTCACAAGTGCGGTTGCTTTTTCATCATTTTGACGGAAACGCGCAAAAACTTCTTTCGGATCACAAGGATCATCCCATTGAGAAGAAACCGCTTCAATCGCGCGACCTGATGCAATGGCTTCAACACAACCACGGCGACCACAACCGCAAATGGGGCCATTAGGATCGGCTAAAGTATGACCAAGATGCCCTGCAATGCCATTTGGCTCAGTAAGTAAACGATGATTTAAAATTAAACCGCCCCCGACGCCTGTGGAAACCGTAATAAAGGTAAAGTTTTGAACATCATTAGGATTTTGTAATTGATACTCGGCATAGGCGGCAGCTTGCACGTCATTAAGTAAGCCAATTGGTTTATCGGTGTGCTGTGCAATACTGTCTTTTAATGGGAATTGGGCTAATCCACCCAAATTTTTAGGGTTAAGTGCGGTCAGAATGCCTTGATTAATAATGCCCGTTGAAGCAACGGCGACATAATCAAACTGCCCTTCATATTCTTTTAACAACTGAGCAAGGGTTTGATGCATCGCTTGCGCAGCATCATCTTGTGGCGTAGAAATCTGTTTTCTCTGTTGAATTTCACCATTTTTCACTATAGCAGAAGCGATTTTCGTGCCACCAATATCTAATGCCAAACAACGCTGTAATGTCTGACCACTATCCACTGTTAATGACATATCTTCTTCCTTTATTTTTTCGCTGAATGAATGGCTTGTGCAAACCAGCTTACAATATGCTCTAAGCGAGTTAATGCAGAACCAACTGTCACACAATAAGCACCAATTTCAATTGCCGTTTTTGCCAACTCAGGGGTGTTATAACGTCCTTCCGCCATGACTCGGCAGCCTGCTGCTTTCAAATCTTTAACTAATTGATAATCAGGCTCTTCCGGCACAGTGCCACCTGTGTAGCCAGACATCGTACTGCCCACAATATCAAAGCCGAGTTTTTGACAGTACAAGCCTTCTTCTAAATTCGAACAATCCGCCATGGCTAAACAGCCTAATTCGTGGATTTTTTTGACCGCACTTTCAATATCTACCGGTCTAGGGCGATTTGTCCCATCCACGGCGATAATATCTGCACCGGCTTTCGCTAAATCTTCAATATCATGCAAAAATGGGGTAATTCGCACTGGGCTATCAGGTAAATCACGTTTCACAATACCAATAATCGGTACATTCACAGTAGGGCGTGTTGCTTTAAGATTTTCTATGCCCTCAATACGCAATCCAGCGGCACCACCAATAACAGAAGCCTGTGCCATGGCTGCCACGATTTCTGGTTTATCCATCGGGCCGTCATCGACAGGCTGACAAGAAGCAATAAGACCAAATTTGATTTTATCTAAGACTTCATTATGTGATAATTTCGACATATAAACTCCTACATTAGACAGTAACACTTGGTTTCCTTTTTGGCTTTATAGCCATTATAGTAAAATGCAGTAAAACTTGCACCATAAAAAAATATTTTTTGAAGTACAATTTCAAAAATTGTGATCAGCTTCTCAATTTTGAGATAAAGTTATCACATTTATACAAAATATTTTTTTTTACTTTAGAATATGAAGTAATACTTCATTACTTATAAATAGGAGAAAAAAATGAATGTGTTAGGTTATGCGCAAAAAATTGGGCAAGCCTTAATGGTACCTGTTGCTGTCTTACCAGCAGCGGCTGTACTGATGGGTATTGGTTATTGGCTTGACCCAGATGGCTGGGGGATGCCTAGAGACAGGAAGTAGAATGGTTGGTGCCAGGGGCTTTGGCTGCTTATGAAGTATCAGTCGATGGTACTTGGCCTCAAGGAACTGCAGCTTATGAAAAGCGTGGAGTTGCAGCTTTCGTTCCAGAATGGATTCCTGAAAATTGTATCCAATGTAATAAGTGTGCGTTTGTTTGCCCTCACGCCACAATTCGTCCATTTGTAATGGATGAAAATGAAACAGCAGGCTTTAAAGGTGAAAGTCTTGAGATCAAGGCTCCTGTTACAATGAAAGGCATGCGTTTCGTACAACAAGTAAATGTACTTGACTGCTTAGGATGTGGTAATTGCGCTGATGTCTGTCCAGGTAAGAAGGGAGAGAAGGCCCTTATAATGAAGCCGCTTGAGACGCAACGCGCTCAGAGCGATAACTGGGAATATTGCGTTAAGCAAGTTAAGACCAAACAGCATCTTGTAGATATTTCGACTAATCCTAAGAATTCTCAATTCGCACAACCTCTATTTGAGTTCTCTGGCGCTTGCAGTGGCTGCGGTGAGACACCTTACGTAAAATTAGTCACCCAGCTCTTTGGCGATCGCGAAATGGTTGCCAATGCGACAGGGTGTTCCTCAATCTACTCTGGTTCTATACCTTCTACGCCTTATACCACTAATGCCAAAGGTCAAGGGCCAGCGTGGGCGAACTCACTTTTTGAAGTCTTCTGCGAATTTGGCTTCGGTATGCTATTAGCTAAGAAGAAGATGCGTAAACGTATTTCTGCCCTCTTACAAGATGCTATTG
>NZ_CALJRX010000035.1 GCF_937976265.1 uncultured Haemophilus sp. | reverse complement strand
TTACCTGATTTTACTGAACCAAAATAAACGAAGAATAATACCGCTAAACGGAATGCCCACACAAACCACGGTTTATTTTTAATAAAGCGGATGTTACTTTCCGCATAAGCATAGTTACCAATGATAGATGAATAAGCGAAAAGTAATAAGATGAAAGCTAAGAAGTGTACTCCGAACTCCCCTACATGATAACGCAATGCATTTTGCGTTAAGGAAATACTTTTCAGCGTTTCACTGCCGTAATTATCTGAAAGCAGGATAATCACTGCCGTACAAGTACAGACAATCATGGTATCTACAAATACACCAAGCATTTGCACTAAACCTTGGCTTACTGGATGTTTGACATGTGCTGCAGCGGCCGCATTTGGGGCTGACCCCATCCCTGCTTCATTAGAGAATAATCCACGCTTAATCCCCATCATCATGGCTTTAGACACTAAAGCACCAAACATTCCACCAGCTGCAGATTGGAAAGTAAAGGCACTTTTGTAAATATTGGCAATTACCGTTGGGATCATATCAATATGCATACCTAGGATAATTACCGCCATGATTAAATAAAAGAGCGCCATCATCGGTACTACGCTACTAGAAATGGTCGCAATACGTTTCACGCCACCAAAAATAATGGCGGCAGTTAATACCACTAAAACAAGACCAACATATTCACCTTGCCAATCCCAAGCATTTTTAGTCGCTTCTACGATTGAGTTTGCTTGCACTGAATTAAATGCAAAACCAAAAGTAAAAATAAGTGATACTGCAAACGCTACCGCTAAGCAACGTGATTTTAAACCTTGTGTAATATAGTAAGCAGGGCCACCACGGAAAGAGCCATCTTTATCTTGAATCTTGAATACCTGTGCTAAAGTAGATTCCGCAAAAGCACTCGACATACCAATAAATGCCGTTACCCACATCCAGAACACCGCACCTTCACCACCAAGTGCAATGGCTGTCGCCACACCACTGATATTACCGACGCCAACTCGACTCGCGAGTCCGGTTGCAAACGCTTGGAATGGTGTTAAAGAATTCCCCTCTGCCGCACGCCCAAACCACATTTCACGTACACTTGTAGGGAAAAGACGTAACTGTACTAGCCCTGTAGTAATGGTAAAAAATAGACCGACACCTAATAAAATAACAATAGTGATATTCCATAATGGCTCATCAAAATGTTCGATAACCCATGTCAATCCTTGTTCAATCCAGTTCCCAAATTCTGTCAGCATAAAAACCTCACTAAAAAATCAATATTCTGATTGTAGAGAGACAAAAGAAAAAATCCAGTTTTCTTAAAGAAAAACTGGATTCTTATCCTATAATATAAAAGTTATTCAAATTTTTACTGTATTTTTAGATTAAATCTATTCACAGTTTAAAAATAACGCGGCAGCTCCACGAACACCACCAGAATCACCATGTTTTGCTTTTTTGATTGGTGGCACTTTCGCACTACGCATTAAATGAGGTGGTAATGCTTTTGGTAACGCTTCATAGAGATAATCAAAATTCGATAAACCACCACCGAGCACAATCATATGCGGATCAAATGCAGTGATAATGTTACCGATAGAAATAGCCGCTAATTCAACAAAAATACGAACAAAATCAACCGCACTTTCCTCTTTCGCATAAAAGCGATCGATAATATCTTTGGCGGATAACTCTTCCCCTTTTAAATCACGGTACAACATTTCAAAGCCGCGACCAGAAATATACGTATCTAAACAGGCCTGATTGCCACAACCACATTGATAAATTGGTGCGTTATCCCAGCCTAATAATTTTAAAGCATGATAATTTAATTGAAGGTGGCCTAACTCCCCTGCCATTCCGACTTGGCCTGAGTGAATTTTGCCGTTAATCACAAAGCCACCACCAAAACCCGTGCCTAAAATCAGCCCTAATACAGAAGGATATTGAGTATTTTCCTCATCACAAGCTTCAGAGAGTGCAAAACAATTTGCATCATTTTCCGCCCGCACTTCACGATCTAAAACGCGTTCAAGATCGGCTAAAATAGGCTTATTATCTGCAACACGAATATTCGTCACTTCAGCGAGTCCGGTTGTTAAATTAACAAATCCTGGCAAGCCAAGACCCACCGTTCCTTTTTCACCAAAGTGGGCATCCGCACGTTCTACTAGCGTTTTGATCGCTTGCAACCAATCTTGATAATCTGTTTGTGGTGTTGGCACGCGTTCAGTATAAAGTTTTTCTAATTTTTCATTAAAAGCAGCCAATTCAATCTTTGTGCCAC
>NZ_CALJRX010000034.1 GCF_937976265.1 uncultured Haemophilus sp. | reverse complement strand
TACCTTATCTAAAATATTAGACATATCATACTCAAATTTCATAGTTCTTTTCCCTTTTAACAAATTAATTTACTCTTCATATAGATAAAAATATCTATTTAGCATTTTTATCACTAAAATTATTTAGCATAAAAAAGATAAAGTAGCCTTTTCATCGCCCTTGTTTTACATTAATTTTCTGTGAGCAATCTCACATTATTTGAAATTTACTCTTACATTTCTAAAAATTAGCATTCAAGTGCAATTTTTTGGATACCATGAGTGCTCAGTGCTCGGAATACACATTCTAGGTTTAGTCTCATCATGACAATTCACTTATGAATGTTATTAATCCCTTCATTGTTATTTAAGTTTTTCCATTTTAACAGAAAAGACTTGCTGTTTATCTCAGCAAGCCTTTTAAAATAACGCAATTAAGCAAACTGCTTTTTATTCTCTAAATAGCGTTTCGCACATTCTGCTGCAGCAACTAAGCCGCCTGCCATCATAATAATATCTTTAATCACGAGTCGGCCAGCACCTGAGAGATATGGGAAGCCATAATTAGGTGTTGGGAAGTCCCCACCTAAATTCGGCACCCAGGTTTCTGGCGTAAATATCAGGAACGACAGCGTGACTATCGACATACCAAACGTGAGTAAGCCTCCAAATAATCCGAGTGTCGGAGACCAAATTCCTGCTAATACTAAAATACCAATTGTCACAATGATTGCGCCAATAATATAAGAAGCGGTGTAGGTGCCGTTGGCTTTATGCCATTCGATATTTTTTGCGACCATTTTGCCTTCAGGGTTTTTATATAAGGTATATTCTTTCACTAAAACACCCTTATCATTTGTCACTTCATTTGCACCGTTTTTGTAAAGGAAGCTTAAGAAAGGACTATTTGACACAAAGTGTGCGATACCATCTGCCTCATATTGGCAAACTTTTAAACCTCCAATCCAAACCATCACTACACAAATCGCAATGCGGATAAAGTTAATAAATTGACGTTGCAATGGCGCAACAATATTAGCTAGCAATGTAACTAATGCACTCATTCAGAACGCCTTATATAGTTCAATGGATATAACGGACATAATGTCCAAGAATTTTTATATAAATACTTTATATAAATCATTAACAATATTACTCGCTAATATTGTTGGCATTTTTTATTACTAAAATTTATGCAATAAAAAAGAGATACCAATTTAGTAGTATCTCTTATTTTGTATTAATTTACTGTGAGCAATCTCACATTATTTGAAATTCACTCTCGCATTTCTAAAAATTCGCATCCAAGCACCATCTTCAGACCAATCTTCTGGATACCATGAGTTGCTCACCGCACGGAATACACGCTCAGGGTGTGGCATCATCGCGGCAATACGACCATCCACGTTAGAAATTGCGGTAATCCCTAATGCCGAACCATTTGGGTTAGCTGGATAGGTTTCAGTCACGTTTAAATGGCTGTCGATATATTGCGCCACAATCAAGTTTTGCGCTTGAAGTGCGGTCAAATTCTCAGGTGTTTTGAATTCTACGCGACCTTCACCGTGAGAAACCGCAATCGGCATATGTGAACCTGCCATGCCTTTAAACCACAATGAGTTGGTGTCGTTGATTTTCACCATCGCAGCACGCGCTTCAAAACGTTCTGATTTATTACGCACGAAACGTGGCCAATTTTCTGCACCAGGGATAATTTCCGCAAGAGTGGAGATAAATTGACAGCCGTTACATACGCCTAATGAAAGGGTGTTTTCATTGGCGAAGAATTGGCTGAATTGATCGCGTAATTGTGGGTTAAATAAAATGGATTTCGCCCAGCCGCCACCTGCGCCTAATACGTCACCGTAAGAGAAGCCACCACAGGCCACCATCGCGTTGAAGTCGTTTAAGTTGTAACGGCCCGCCATTAAATCACTCATGTGAACATCAATCGCCGCAAAGCCTGCACGGTCAAAAGCCGCCGCCATTTCAACGTGGCTGTTTACGCCTTGTTCACGCAATACGGCCACTTTTGGTTTCACACCTTTGCTGATGTACGGTGCGGCAATATCTTCATTCACATCATAAGTTAAATGAGCGGATAAACCTTTGTTGTCTGTTGCTTTTTTCGCTTCAAATTCTTGGTCAGCACATTCTGGGTTATCACGTAAGCGTTGCATTTGGTGAGTGAGTTCTGCCCAAATACCGCGTAATTCAGAGCGTTTTTCGCTTAATAGTTTTTTGCTACCGCGCGTGATTTCAAAACGATCTTCTGAGCTTACAGAACCAAGTTCATAAGTTAAACCAAGCAAGTCATGGGCTTTTAATACCTCACGCACGGCGCTTAATTCACTTTCTGATACTTGGATTACCGCACCTAATTCTTCATTGAATAACACGGCTAAATCATTGTCGCCTAATGCAGAAATATCCACATCCACGCCACAGTTACCCGCAAACGCCATTTCTGCAAGTGTGGTAATTAAACCACCGTCTGAACGGTCGTGGTAAGCCAATAATTTACGCTCTGCCACCAATGCTTGCATTGCATCGAAGAAGTTTTTCAGTTTGGCTACGTTCACCACATCGGCTGGTTTGTCACCTAATTGTTTATACACTTGCGCAAGTGCGGTCGCGCCTAAGCGATTTTTTCTTTCGCCTAAATCAATCAACAATAAACGGCTTGCGCCTTTGTCTGTGCGTAATTGAGGTGTCACGGTTTTGCGGACATCTTCCACGCGCGCAAAAGATGAAATCACTAAAGAAAGCGGTGCTGTAACCGATTTTTTCTCGCCATTTTCTTCCCAAGTGGTTTTCATCGACATGGAGTCTTTACCCACTGGAATGGTGATGCCTAATGCAGGACAAAGTTCTTCACCGACTGCCTTAACAGCTTCATATAAGCCAGCGTCTTCACCACCATGACCCGCTGCAGACATCCAGTTTGCAGACAGTTTGATGCGTTTAATATCGCCAATGTTGGTGCCTGCAATGTTAGTGATGGATTCTGCTACCGCTAAACGTGCAGAAGCACCAAAGTCTAATAATGCCACCGGTGCACGCTCGCCCATTGCCATAGCTTCGCCGTGATAGCTGTCTAATGATGCAGTTGTGACCGCAACATCAGACACCGGAATTTGCCATGGGCCGACCATTTGATCGCGCGCCACCATACCGGTTACCGAACGGTCGCCAATGGTGATTAAGAAGGTTTTTTCTGCCACCACCGGTAAACGTAATACGCGATGGAAGGCTTCTTTTAATTGAATATTTTCCGTTGCAAGCGGTCGATTTTCGACAGTTTTTGACGAAACCTCGCGCGTCATTTTCGGCGTTTTGCCTAATAACACATTCATTGGCAAATCAATTGGGTTATTGTCGAAATGACTATCGTGCAAGGTTAAATGTTTCTCTTCCGTTGCCTCACCAATGACCGCAAATGGCGCACGCTCACGTTCACAAAGTGCGGTAAATAATTCGAGTTTTTCTGGCGCAACGGCTAAGACATAACGTTCTTGCGATTCATTACACCAAATTTCCAATGGCGACATGCCTTTTTCATCGCAAAGAATGGCGCGTAAATCAAATTTACCGCCACGTTCGCCATCGTGCACCAATTCAGGCATCGCGTTGGATAAACCGCCTGCGCCCACATCGTGAATAAAGAGAATTGGGTTTTCATCACCTAATTGCCAGCAGCGGTCAATCACCTCTTGGCAACGGCGTTCCATTTCTGGGTTTTCACGTTGCACAGAGGCAAAATCTAAATCTTCTTTTGATTTCCCGCTGTCCATCGAAGAAGCTGCCCCACCGCCTAAGCCGATGTTCATGGCTGGGCCACCTAATACGATCAATTTCGCACCAACGGGAATTTCGCCTTTTTGAACGTGTTCGCCACGAATATTACCGATACCGCCCGCTAACATAATCGGCTTGTGATAACCACGCACTTCTTCACCATTGAAGCTGTTGACTTTCTCTTCATAGGTACGGAAATAACCCAATAATGCAGGGCGACCAAATTCATTGTTGAATGCTGCGCCACCTAATGGGCCTTCAATCATAATATCTAAGGCTGAAGCAATACGGTTTGGTTTAGAAAGTGGGTTTTCCCAAGGTTGCTCAAAGTTTGGAATGACAAGGTTTGATACGGAGAAACCGGTTAAACCTGCTTTTGGTTTTGCGCCACGACCCGTTGCACCCTCATCACGAATCTCACCGCCTGAACCTGTTGCCGCTCCAGGGAATGGCGAAATCGCCGTTGGATGGTTGTGAGTTTCCACTTTCATTAAGATATGCGCATCTTCATTGTGATAACGATATTGCCCATCTTGATCCGCAAAGAAACGACCGACTTTTGAGCCTTCCATTACTGCAGCATTATCTTTATAGGCTGAAAGCACGAAATCAGGGGTTTTCTCAAAGGTATTTTTAATCATCTTAAACAGGGATTTATCCTGTTTTTTGCCGTCGATAATCCAATCCGCATTAAAGATTTTATGGCGACAGTGCTCAGAGTTGGCTTGCGCGAACATATAAAGTTCAATATCGTGCGGATTGCGCCCTAATTGGGTGAAGTTTTCCACCAAATAATCAATTTCATCTTCTGCCAGTGCTAAGCCTAATTCTACGTTGGCTGTGACCAAGGCTTCACGTCCACCTTTTAAAATATCCACGGTTTTAAACGGTTTCGGATCTTGATGACGGAATAAGATCTCTGCATCTTCAGGACGACGCACCACCGTTTCCATCATTCGGTCGTGTAAAAGTGCGGTCAATTTTTCTGTTGTTTTTTCATCAAGCGGTTGGCTTAACTCAAAATAATACGCCAAACCACGCTCAATTCGCTCCACTTCACTTAAACCACAGTTATGCGCAATATCGGTCGCTTTAGAAGACCAAGAAGAAATCGTGCCAACGCGTGGAATCACGATAAAAGTTTCGCCTTTGGCATCGTGTTCAGCCAAGGTTGGGCCGTAATGTAACAACGCCTTTAATTTTGCTTCCTGCTCGCTAACAAGCGGTCGATTTAATTCCACAAAATGCAAATATTCCGCATAAACCGATTTCACCGGTAATTGATTTTGTTGGAATTTTTGCATTAAGCCTTGAATACGGAATTCAGAAAGGGCGGGTGAGCCACGAAAAGTTTGAAACATACGGGTACCTTTGAGTTGTGTTTGAGATGAAAATCGCGGGCTATTATAAAGGAAAAACACCAAAACGAAAACGTTTGCGTCAATCATTTTCAATGATTTTAGGTAAGAGAAAGCATATAATCATCAAGCAAATTCAAAAATAATCCAAAAACTAACCGCACTTTGAGGCGTCACTATGATCATCAACGACATCAATTTCAACGATCTCTATCAACAACATCTAAAAGCCTGTAATCACTATAATCTTCCGCCGACAAAATGGGATAAAAAAGCGCCCAAAATGGCCGAGAATTTAGTGGGCAAGCCAAGCCGTTATAACGAAACCTTGCTTAAAGCCATGAATGTGCAACCCAATGAAACCGTATTAGATATCGGCTGTGGCCCCGGCACCTTTGTGATTCCTTTAGCCCAACAATGCCAAGCTGTGTATGCCCTCGATTACAGCCAAGGCATGTTAGAGATGGTGCAGCAATATAAAGAAAAGCATCAACTGAATAATATTACGCTTCTACATAAATCATGGTCGGATAACTGGGATGATGTACCTCAAGCGGATGTGATACTCGCCTCTCGCTCGACGCTTGTGGATGATTTGGATGACATGATTGAAAAGCTGCAAAGCAAGGCTAAAAAACGTGTCTTTTTAACCTCGGTGACACAACGCCATTTTCTCGATGAAGGCGTATTTGAAGCTATCGGTCGTGATGATGTGGGCTTTCCAACTTATATTTATTTAGTTAATCGCCTTTACCAAAAAGGCATTCACGCGAATGTGAGTTTTATTGAAACCGAATCAGGTCATTTCCAAGGTGAAACCTTTGAAGATTTATTAAATTCTGTGGAGTTTTCTCTCGGCAATCTCACCGAAAAAGAAAAACAAAATTTAGCTCAATTCTATCAACAAAAACAAATAAACAATGAACCGATAAAACACGGACAACGCAAATGGGCGTTGATTTGGTGGGAGGTTTAAGAAAAAAGCGCGGCCATTTGACCGCACTTTACGCTTTAAGATAGATTAAAGGATCTCTAATAACTTCGCAAAGTCATCAAACACCCAATCTGGGTTTGATTCAGCAATTGGGATGTTGTAGTTGTATCCGTAAGTTAATCCCACAACCGGACAACCTGCTGAATGTGCAGCGAGAATGTCATTTCGAGAGTCACCTACAAACAACACTTGGCGAGGTTCTACGCCAAATTTACCACATAAATAATACAATGGGCCTGGATGGGGTTTAATCGCGGGTAATGATTGTCCGCCAAGCATTTCACTGAATAAATGATCGATGCCAAATGCCGCCAATACTGGCTGAACATGGCGAGTTGGTTTGTTCGTTACCACGGCTAAGGTATAACCGCGAGCCTTTAAAGTTTCCAATGTTTCTTTTACATTTGGATATAAACGGCTCACATTACAAAGGTTCTCCGCGTAATACACGTTAAAACGCTCTTTCACTTGCTCCATTTCAGCATCTGAAAAGTCTTTACCTGTTTGTACTTTTGCCCATTCTAAAGCTCGTGCAATCAATACAGGTGCCCCATTACCAATCCAAGTTAACACTAACTCTTCTGGTGCTTGAGGTAAACCAAAGTCTGCTAAAGCAGAATTCACAGACAAAGCTAAATCCGGCAAGCTATTCACGAGCGTACCATCTAAATCAAAACCGATAACTTTAAATTGAGTCTTCATTACAACTACCTTTTATTTTACTGACGCTAATTGCGTACGCATTTGATCAATGATTTGTTTATAATCTGGTTTACCAAAAATCGCTGAGCCTGCCACAAACATATCTGCACCCGCTGCGGCGATTTCTGCAATATTATCTACTTTTACCCCACCATCAACTTCTAAACGAATATCTAAACCACTTTCATCAATCAGACGACGTGCCTGTTGTAATTTTTTCAATGTTGAAGGTAAAAAGGATTGTCCGCCAAATCCTGGATTCACGGACATTAACAAAATCACATCCACTTTATCTAATACATAATCCAAATAACTTAATGGTGTCGCAGGATTAAACACTAAACCCGCTTTACAACCGTGATCACGAATGAGCTGTAAAGAGCGGTCAATATGTTCACTGGCTTCAGGATGAAACGTAATGTAATCCGCACCCGCTTTGGCAAAATCAGGAATGATACGATCGACCGGTTTCACCATTAAATGCACGTCAATAGGTGCTTTAATACCGTAATCACGCAAAGCTTTACACACGGCTGGGCCAAAGGTTAAATTCGGCACATAGTGATTATCCATTACATCAAAATGAATTACATCCGCACCGGCATTCAACACGTTTTGCACATCATCACCAAGACGAGCAAGATCTGCAGAAAGGATAGAAGGGGCGATTAAATAAGGTTTCATTTGTCATCTCCTAAAGGATAAAAGTGCTTGTAGTTTACTACGTTGAGCTTAATTTTACCTTGATTATTTACAAGTTTTAGCTGAAAACAAAGAAAAAAATAACCGCACTTGATTCAATTGCCTCAAAGTGCGGTTGTTTTTTATCGTATTTAAAAAGGACAGATTAGTTTAATCCAATGATTTCCCAACGGTTGTGAGATTGACCATCGATTTTACCTTTTTTCACATTCGTGATGTAATCGATCATCATATTTTGGATAGTGCCTTTTTCACGACCCATTGCCACTTTAGATTCCCAAAGAACCGGAATTTGTTGACCTTCCCAAATACCACCTTTACCGTTTAATTGAGCGAAACGATATGAGTTCATACCCACTTTTAATTTCATGTCATCCGTTACCGGTCTGCCGTCAGCAAGGGTTAAATCAACGATTTTGCTACCTGGTGGATTACGTAAGTCAATTTTGTAATTTACGCCACCGAAAATGTCGTAAGTCACATATTTTGATTTTTTACGTTCCGCATTGTAACGGTATTCGGTATCGCCTGGTTGGATGGTATCGAAGTAGTTAGCCGACCATTCCATATATTCTTTCAATTGTTTACCGGTCAGTTCATAAACGGTGACATCACCACCTGCATAACGATAGTTAAAGATGATGTCTTTTTTCTTGATATCGCCTTTATCCATGCGTGCTTTTTGGTGATCGAAAGAGAAAGTCACCACATCTGCACCACTGTAATGTTGTTCAACATCATTAATGAATGAAGATAAACCGGTATCTTTTGAGAATGCAGCAGATACACCATGTTTGGTCTCTTGTGGCACCATTTCATTTTCGGTTTGACCAATCACCACGTTGTTTAATTCACGTAATTTCTCGTGGTAAGGTTTATAGATTTCCGCAATTTTCTTATCTGCTTCAAGTTCTTTAACTGGAACGGTTTTGGATTCTTTCTTCACCAATTTCACTTCTTTTTTATCGTTGATATCAAAAGTGAGATCGACTTCAGATACCACGGTACCGTAACGGTGTGGTTCAGTGATTAGTGTATTTTTAATGGTTTCACTTGGTACATCTTTGTGCATGTGACCTGCAATAACGACATCAATACCGTCTACTGCATTGATCACATCACGCATACCGGTGTCAGGAATCTTGTTTTCATTCTCGATACCCATGTGAGCAATCACAATAATCGCATCAACACCTTTCGCTTTTAACTTCTCAACTTGTGTACGTACTTCTTCCGTTGGTGAAGTAAATTTCATGTCTTTTAAGTTGCCCGTGTCTTCTTCAAATTTTGCTGACATTGGGGTACTTAAACCGATAATCCCTAATTTCACGCCATCTTTTTCAATGATGGTTGTTGCATCAATATAACGTTTATCATTTTTCTTATAATAGAAGTTTGCCGTTAATTTTTTCGCTTTGATGTCTTTTAAGATTTCATCTAATGCTTCCATCCCAAAGTTAAACTCGTGGTTACCAAGTACGAAAACATCGTATTTCATTTCGTTTAATACTTTTGGAATTGGGTGATCTTTGTAATATTTTTTATCTTTTGCGAACACATCAACTTGGTTATCTTGGATTGCATCGCCCACATCCACTAATACCACGTTTTTGTTGTTTTTACGCACATCTTTCACATAAGTTGCGATTTGCGCATAAGAACCAGATTTGTCTTCTACGTCTGCGCCATAGCTCCAAGGCACAACGCGACCATGAATGTCTGAGGTACCCAATATTTTAATATTTACTTCTTGTGCCATTGCTGTGCTAACAGCAGAAAGCGCAAATAATGAGCAAAGTAATTTTTTCATAGAATTTCCTTTAAAGT
>NZ_CALJRX010000033.1 GCF_937976265.1 uncultured Haemophilus sp. | reverse complement strand
CGCCACGATTAATTACAGTGATAGTACCACTCGCAGGGGCTGTGAAAACCACTCCTGGTTTTTTCTTGTCTTCAAAAAGCACTTGGCCTTTTTTCACGACATCGCCTTCACGCACCTTCATAGAAGGACGCATACCCACATACTCTTCACCAAGAATCGCAACCTGATTCACAGCGTTACCGCTATGGATTACTTGTGCTGGTTTTCCTGCAATAGGAAGATCCAAGCCTTTTTTGATTGTAATCATACTGTTTGCACTACTTTTCTAGGTTAAAAACACGATTGCAATTAAAGCATACGCTCTAAAAGCAATCTCGCGATTGAGCGTGACAGAAAACACTTTTAAGATCAAAGCATTATTAACTGACACATAAATTTAAAAACTCAAATCTGTTTAATTCCTCGACGAGTAAGGAATGACTTACACATCCAAGAATTGAAATTCGAAAATTAAAAGTGCTTTATTCTATCGGAAAATGGGCTTTTATTCCACTTTACACCCTTACTTTTTGTGAAATATTTTGAACCTTTTAGACTCATACTTATTAGGAGTTAAAAATAAATAGGAATTAAAAATAAAAAAGAGAAAATGTCTCTCACCTTCTCTCTTCTTATGAAAATCTAATATAGGGAACGTAAGGGGATACTTACTGTCCAACACCAAGACAATTTGGTGATTTTGGAAATGCTTCACCTAGGCTCTCCCATTCGCTTTTGGTATAAAGATGAAGAGCTAATGCGTGAATGCCATTTTTTAAATCATCGGCAAAAAGTTGATAAAGTTTTTGGTGGCGTTGCACCTTGCGCATGCCTTCAAAAGCATCACTGACAATCACTAATTTAAAATGAGAATCAGCCCCTCGACCGGAACTATGCATATGGCTTTCATTTTCCACGGTGGCAAAGTGCGGTTGAAATTCGGTTTGAATTCTCTCTAATAATTCTTGCTGTTTTGACATAAATAAACTCCCTAACTTTTTGCTATACATTCAGCGTTAAGTTTGTAAGAATAACACAAATTAACCTAATTCAATGAGGAAATTATGAAAGTAACAAACAAAATCAAAGCATTATCAACAATGACGTTGGCCGCTGCGACATTATTTCTAGCGGGTTGCCAAGCGCAATCTAATACCTTAACTTTTACCCCTCAATCACCGACTGCATCAATGAATATTAACCAATCAGCAGTGGTAACAGTCAATACTCGTGATTCTCGTCCACAACAGGAAATTGCAACTTATACTAAATCAGGTGAGCTGATTAAATTAAACGCATCACCAAGCGTTACTCAACTATTCCAACAAGTGATGCAACAAAATTTAATCAGCAAAGGTTTCCGTATCGGACAAGCTAATAATGCGAATGCTAGCGTGACAGTTGAAGTGAAAGAATTCAACACTCATGTAGAGCAAGGTAATTTACGTTATACCTTGAACAGCAAAATTCAAGTGGTTGTTTATGTGCAAGGTCCACGCGGACAATACAACAAAACCTTTAATGCGACCCGTTCACAATCTGGCGCATTTAATGCGAGCAATGATGAAATTCAAAAAGTGTTAGGCGAAACCTTCAAAGATATTGTTAATAATATTTATCAAGATCAAGAAATTACTAACGCAATTAATCAATATACCAATTAATTAAAAAGTAGCGTGTCCTTTTCAATAATACTTGACGAAAGCGCCTTTCAAGCGTAACATTCGCCCGATTTTTTAACGAGAAGGACACACACTTTGGACAGTCATAGTCGATACCGAATATCGCTTTAGACTCTCGCCTCTTATCAGCGAGAGTTCGCTGGTAATCAATTTACCTTTCTTCGGCATCTTTTATCAAACGAAACCCATTTTTAAAACATACAAAAATTTGACCGCACTTTTCTCTCGTGCCAATTTCGTTTGATCTTTTTTTGTTCACTGTTGGATCTTCATAATCCCAAAAGGAGTATGACCAATGATTAACGCTTTTGCCATTAACGATTCCCGCTTGCTTCGTATTGATGACGAACCAGCCGAGCTCAGTTCTGCCATTTGGTTAGATTTACTGGAGCCAACAGGGGAAGAACGTGAAATGTTGCAAGAAGGCTTAGGACAAAGTCTCGCCTCATTCCTCGAATTAGAAGACATCGAAGCATCCGCACGTTTCTTCGAAGACGAAGACGGTTTACACTTGCACTCATTCTTTTATTGTGAGGACGAAGAAAACTACGCTGACCTCGCAAGCGTGGCATTTACTATTCGTGATGGTCGCCTATTTACTTTACGTGATCGTGAATTACCCGCATTCCGTTTATATCGTATGCGTTCCCGTAGTCAGCGCTTATTAGAATGTAATGCGTATGAAGTTTTGCTCGACTTATTTGAAACCAAAATTGAGCAATTAGCGGATGTTATCGAAAACGTGTATGCGGATTTAGAAAAATTAAGTCGTGTAATTCTAAACGGTACACAAGATGAAGCTTTCGATGAAGCCTTAAATACGCTAACAGAACAAGAAGATACCAGTTCTAAAGTGCGTTTGTGTTTGATGGATACACAACGTGCATTGGGTTTCTTGGTACGTAAAACGCGCTTACCGGCAAATCAGTTGGAACAAGCTCGTGAAATCTTACGAGATATCGAATCCTTGCAACCGCACAATGAGTCTTTATTCCAAAAAGTAAACTTTTTAATGCAGGCGGCAATGGGTTATATTAATATTGAGCAGAATAAAATCATGAAATTCTTCTCGGTGGTGTCTGTCATGTTCCTACCGGCAACGCTTGTGGCATCCACTTACGGAATGAACTTTGAATTTATGCCGGAGCTTCATTTTAAATATGGCTACCCAATGGCTATTGGTTTAATGATTGGTGCGGCACTGACACCTTATATCTATTTCAAACGGAAAGGTTGGTTATAATGGAAATTTCTCAAACTGCGTTATTTTTAGGATCGATTATCGATCTGTATTGTTTAGTGTTAATTTTACGTGTATGGCTACCATTAGCGAACGTGGATTATTACAATCCTATTTCTCAATTTACGCTGAAATTAACCCAACCGGTTATTGCGCCATTGCGTAAATTTTTTCCTGTAGTGAAAAAAGTGGAAACCGCTGCACTGGTTTTAGTCTTCTTGCTTTGCGGATTAAAATCGGTTCTATTTGGCGGATTAAATCTCAACTTCTTCCTACTATTGGGCATATTAGGGCTGATTAAAAATATCGGTATAGCCATTTTTTATGTGTTAATCGCCGGTGCAATTTTAAGCTGGTTTAATCGTGGCAATAATCCCGCATTCTATGCGTTATATCAATTGACCGAGCCATTATTAAAACCAATTAAGCGCATTTTACCCACCGTGGGCGTCATTGATTTTTCACCGATGGTTATCGCCATTGTTCTATTATTTTTGAATAATCTCTTTTACGACTACTTCCAGGTTTTATGGGCAATCGCCGCTTAAAGTGCGGTCAAAAATAACATTATTTTTCGGGCTGGATTTTCCAGCCCTTATTGTAAATGTGGTGAGTAAATTTAGTTATGTCTGCAATCGAACAAACGCCTGAAGGATTACGTCTTAAAATCATTTTGCAACCCAAAGCCAGTAAAGATCAAATCGTGGGATTACATGATGACGAACTCAAAATCACGATCACCGCGCCACCAGTTGATGGTCAAGCCAATGCTCACTTGCTGAAATTTTTGAGCAAAGCATTCAAAGTACCTAAGAGCTCAATCGTTCTTGAAAAAGGTGAATTAAACCGACATAAACAAGTTTGGATTCCTTCGCCCAAATTAATTCCATCTGAAATTCAAAATCTCTTATAAAATCAGCAAAAAAATCACCGCACTTTCTACCAATTTTCCCTGTTTTACGCTATCCTATATCACATTTTACAAAGCAAAATATGCCGCAAAGTGCGGTCAAAATTTAAGGTGATTTTCTATGCAACAACATTACCGTCCCGATTTGATTGAACCCGCTGTTCAACAATATTGGGCTGAAAATAAAGTCTTCAAAGCAATCAAAGATACGTCTAAAGAAAAATATTACTGCCTTTCAATGTTCCCTTACCCATCTGGTCGTTTACACATGGGCCATGTGCGTAACTACACTATCGGTGATGTGGTTTCTCGTTATCAACGTATGAACGGTAAAAATGTGTTACAACCTATTGGTTGGGATGCATTTGGTTTGCCGGCTGAAGGGGCTGCAATTAAAAATAAAACTGCACCCGCGAAATGGACTTACGAAAACATCGAATACATGAAAAAACAGCTCAAAATGTTGGGCTTTGGTTATGACTGGGATCGCGAAATTGCAACCTGCCGTCCAGAATACTACAAATGGGAACAATGGTTCTTCACTGAGCTTTACAAAAAAGGCTTAGTGTACAAAAAAACTTCCACTGTAAACTGGTGTCCGAACGATGAAACCGTATTGGCTAATGAACAAGTGCACGAAGGTTGCTGCTGGCGTTGTGATACGCCGGTAGAACAAAAAGAAATCCCACAATGGTTCATTAAAATCACTGATTACGCTGAACAATTATTAGGTGGATTAGACCAACTACCACAGTGGCCAGACATGGTTAAAACCATGCAACGCAACTGGATCGGCCGTTCTGAAGGGGTAGAAATTACTTTTGATGTGGCAGATACCGCAGAAAAAGTCGCGGTTTATACAACCCGCCCAGATACCTTCTATGGTGTAAGTTATTTAGGCATCGCGGCAGCGCACCCATTAGCAGAATTAGCAGCAGAAAAAAATCCTCAATTGGCTGAGTTCATCCGTGAAGCGAAAAATGCCAAAGTGGCAGAAGCAGATCTTGCCACTATGGAGAAAAAAGGGATGGCAACCGGCTTATTCGCTATTCATCCATTAACCGGTGAAAAATTACCGATTTGGGTCGCTAACTTCGTGTTAATGCACTACGGTACTGGTGCGGTAATGGCGGTTCCAGCACATGACCAACGTGACTTTGAATTTGCGCAAAAATATGATTTGCCAATTAAACAAGTAATCGCACCGCTTGCAGGTGAAGAAATTGATTTAACCAAACAAGCTTTCGTTGAGCACGGTAAATTAGTGAACTCAGCTGAGTTTGATGGTTTAGATTTTGATGGCGCATTCAACGGTATCGCGGATAAATTAGAAAAATTAGGCGTGGGTAAACGCCAAGTTAACTATCGTTTACGTGACTGGGGTGTTTCCCGTCAACGTTATTGGGGCGCACCAATTCCAATGCTCACCTTAGCAAACGGTGAAACCGTACCGGCACCAATCGAAGATTTACCGATTATTCTGCCGGAAGATGTGGTCATGGATGGCGTGAAAAGCCCAATTAAAGCCGATCCAAACTGGGCGAAAACCACTTTCAACGGTGAGCCTGCATTAAAAGAAACCGATACCTTTGATACCTTTATGGAATCGTCTTGGTACTACGCACGCTACACTTCACCAAGCTATGCTGAAGGCATGTTGGATAAAGATGAAGCTAATTACTGGTTACCGGTGGATCAATATATCGGTGGTATCGAGCACGCGACCATGCACTTGCTCTACTTCCGTTTCTTCCACAAATTATTGCGTGATGCAGGTTTCGTCACGAGCGATGAGCCGGCACAAAAGTTATTATGCCAAGGCATGGTGCTAGCCGATGCATTCTACTACACCAGTCCAACCAACGAGCGTATTTGGGTGAGCCCAACGCAAGTGACCCTTGAGCGTGATGAAAAAGGTCGTATCATCAAAGCCACTGATCCGGAAGGTCGTGAATTAGTGCATACCGGTATGACCAAAATGTCGAAATCCAAAAACAACGGTATCGACCCACAAGAGATGGTGGAAAAATACGGTGCAGATACCGTGCGTCTCTTCATGATGTTTGCGTCTCCTGCAGAAATGACGCTTGAATGGCAAGAATCGGGCGTAGAAGGCGCAAAACGTTTCTTAGGTCGTGTATGGAATTTGGTGTATGAATACAGCCAAAATCCTGCAAAAACCGCTTTAGATGTGACCGCACTTTCTGCAGACCAAAAAGCACTTCGTCGTGATGTGCATAAAACGATCGCCAAAGTGAGCGATGATATTGGTCGCCGTCAAACGTTCAATACCGCTATCGCGGCGGTAATGGAGTTAATGAATAAATTAACTCGTGCGCCATTAGAAAGCGAACAAGATCGTGCGGTTATGGCAGAAGCATTAAGCGCAGTCGTGCGTATGCTTTACCCAATCACACCACATATCTGCTTTGAATTATGGAAAGCTTTAGGCAACGAAAGCACCATCGACCATGCAGAATGGGTGAAAGCTGACGAAGCAGCGATGGTAGAAGATGAAAAACTTATCGTGGTGCAAGTCAACGGTAAAGTACGCGGTAAAGTCACCGTTGCAGCTGATGCGGATGAAGAAACCGTGAAAACGGTTGCATTTGCAGATGAAAATGTGAAGAAATTTACTGACAATACACAAATCGTGAAAGTGATTTATGTACCAGGTAAATTGTTAAATGTGGTGGTTAAACCGCAATAATCCATAAAATAACCGCATTTTATTCCAAGCGTTGCATAAACGACTCTTAACCAAAATAAAGTGCGGTGAATTTTACAGGTAATTTTTATGATGAAATCAATCAAAACGATCTGCTTAGTTGGGGCAACTGCCTTTTTAACTGCTTGTGGTTGGCACTTCGATAATGGTGCGGCTGTTCCTGCGGAATTAAAAACAATGGCCCTTGAGAGTAGCGACCCATACAGTGGAATGTCAATGGCAATACGTAAGCAACTGCTTAACAACAACGTAAACCTTGTTCCTGCAAAACAAGGTGTGCCAGTGTTGCGTTTAAATAAACAGACTTCAAGCGATACAGTGGTGTCAGTCTTTAAACGAGGCCGAGAAGCAGAAAAAGTATTGACCCTTGATGTTGAGGCTAGCGTGCGTTTAGCAAATGGGGAAACCTATCCAATCTCTGCAAAAATCAACCGCACTTTCTTTGATAACTCACGTGCTGCATTAGCAAAATCAGCTGAGCGCGATGTAATTTGGAATGATATGCGTGAACAAGCGGCTCGCCAATTAATTAATAAAATGGCGGCCTTGCAACATCAAGTTCAAGGAAAATAATGAACCGCATTTTTCCTGAGCAACTGGCCTCTAACCTGAACAGCCATTTAGCGAAAGTCTATTTTTTGGTTGGGACAGATCCCCTGTTGCTCAGTGAAAGTGAAGATCTCATTCATCAAGCCGCCCTGCTTCAAGGTTTTGATGAAAAAAATCAAATCACCATAGATACTAATACTGACTGGTCTGCATTAATTGAGACCAGCCAATCTATGGGGCTCTTCTTTAATAAGCAAATTTTCATTCTGAATTTACCCGAAAATTTGACCGCACTTTTGCAGAAAAACCTTCAGCAATTTATCAGTGGATTAAATGAAGATAGCTTGCTTGTTCTCACCTTGCCTAAATTGTCTAAAGTAGCCGAAAAACAAGAGTGGTTTATTCAGGCAAATCAACTTGATCCGCAAGCTGTTATTGTTAATTGCCAAACACCGAATTCAGAACAACTTTCTCGTTGGGTGAAGCATCGTACAAAAAACATGGGATTATCAGCGGATGAGGAAGCCATTCAACTACTTTGTTACAGCTATGAAAATAATCTACTGGCATTGAAACAAGCATTACAGCTTTTAGATTTGCTTTATCCTGATCACAAACTCACGTATAACCGCGTTAAATCCGTCGTAGAGCAATCTTCTGTCTTTACCCCTTTCCAATGGATTGATGCATTGTTATCAGGCAAGGCAAATCGCTCAAAGCGAATTTTGCGAGGTTTACAAGCTGAAGATGTGCAGCCAGTTATTTTATTGCGTACTTTACAGCGTGAACTGCTCACGTTGTTAGAATTAACAAAACCACAGCTACGTAATCCATCTCTTCAAACGAGTTTGCCAACACAGACACTCAAAGCAGATTTTGACCGTCTCAAAATTTGGCAAAGTCGTCGTCCTCTTTACACAGCGGCAATACAGCGACTCACCTATCAAAAACTCTTTGAAATTTTGCAAGAATTGGCGGATATTGAGCGCACAACCAAGCAAGAATATGGTCAAGACGTGTGGGTAAAATTGGCAGACTTATCGGTTAAATTTTGCTTATAAAAAAATCTCGGCGTTAACCGAGATTTTTTATTATTGCGCAATTTTTAAATCTTGATACAGATAATTTCGATAGCTATTCACTAAATCCATATCCGCTGCATCTTCGAGCTTACCTTGGCTTAATTGACGCATCGCGATATTTGCTCGCATAAAGTCATCTTTCGGTGATAAACCTGCCACATCAAGTAATACGCCACCCACAAAGGCTAAATCTAAGAAATCTTGCTGTTGAACAAAGTCAGTCTTACGATTAGTTCGAACTACAAATTGAGTCACATAATCTGGATTCGTAAAATTACCTTTTTTCGGTGGAAGCTGATTATCAAAAGCGACTTGGTGATCACCAAAATAACCGAATACATAAGGTGTTGCACGCGATTTTAAATAATCATTCAGGCCTTCGATTGCCTCATTAAGGCTATCAATGCGATCAATATAATCGTTCAAGCAAGAAATCGCTTTCCCCCCTAAACGCTTACTCGCCAAATTAAAATGGTTTGACATATTCGTGTTGTAAGGGCCGTGCTCTTTCATCGTGAGCACATAAACAAACATCGGCTGTTTCACATTTTCCAATGATGGATGCTGTTTCTGCAAAATCAGTTTGGTGTAATACATCATCTCTTCACTGCTAATATCCCAGAGATTTTTGCTGATTGATGCGGGATAGCCTAAATCTTGTGGTTGCAACATCAAATCGAAACCAAAGTGGTCATAAGCAGGTTTTGCGTTGTAGTTACCTTTCGTAAAAGGCGATAATGCCACACAAAAATAGCCTTGCTCACGAAGGTTTTTAATAAACCCTGTCTGTAAGTGTGGGACAACGGAATAAAACACCCCACTTGCTAAAGCACCAAAATCGGTTGAAGGCACCCCTGCAAGGAAAGCAAATTCAGATTTCCACGTTGCGCCGCCCACCGTATGTACACGCAATGGACTCACAAATACGGTATCTTCTTGCTTATTAAACATTGAAAATGGTGGAATGGTTTCTGCATCAAAATCAAATTGATGGGGATTCAAGGTTGATTCTTGTAGACACACCACTATGTCTGGCTTTTCTGCACTTTCAGTTTTACTCTCAGCTTTTTCACTTAAAAGTGCGGTCATTTTTTCTTTAAATTTTTGACTATTACCTTCAAATTCTGGCACTTTAAAGAATACGCCACGACAAGACATAGGCAGGTTTAAGAAAACATCTCGGCCATCATCCGGCAATGAATCCAGCCAGACTTTTGTCGCATCCGGATCTTTAGAATAATGCCACATTAGACCAAAGCTCGTTGCAGCGAGTATCGCTGCAAATACACGAAATCCAGTTGAGGCACTTTCTACATCTGACCAACCGAAGATAGCATAACCCAACAGACCTAATAGCCCCAACACACCAAAAATAGCGCCTTTATAATGTAAAAGAGTTTCCCAATTTCGCCAGTCTGTCACGAGCCAAAAATCTGAAATGAGTAAAGGTTGTTTGTAGTAATGAATTTTCATTCGATGGAATAGCATCAACACCACAAAAAGCACGGACGCAAAATTCAATCCGCGTTGCCATTGACCGGTTATCGCAAACATTGAGCTAAACAATAAAACGAATAATGCAATCGCAAAAAAATATGTCCAACGATAGTGCGAATTGACGATAAAAATCACCGTCGCAATAAAAAATAAACTCAGAAAAATACTTGGAATCATAATAAATAAATTTGATTAAATGTTATTTGACACTTTCAGCCACTAAACGCTGAATCAGCTTTAAATTGGCTGGCGGGAATTGCCCTGCATCAAGCTCACGTTGTTCAAGCCAAAAACCTTCTTGGCCTTCTCGTCCAAAAGGCTCGCCGATCCATTCAGTGACCAAATAAAAACTAAAATCTAAAATTTTGGTTGGATATTCAAATTGAAAACGTTCGTACAGTTCAGCATTTAAAATATGAATGCCAATCTCTTCTTCCAATTCTCTTTTTAAGGCTTCTTCAGGGGTTTCACCTGCATCAACTTTGCCGCCTGGAAATTCTAATGCCTGCGCAAAATCTTGCCCTTCTAAACGCTGGGTCAAATATAGCTGCCCAAATTCATTACGAATAATCCCTGCTGCAACTTGAATGATAGGCTTACTCATTGTTTTTCCTTATCTCAAAAGTAGAAAGAGCGGTCATTTTTAGCGGTGTTTTAAAACACGCAAAAATTTAACCGCTCTTTTCCTTAACTAAGCATATCGGGCTTTACTGCCGTGACAATGCTTGTATTTTTTACCTGACCCACAAGGACAAGGTTCATTACGTCCAATATGGCGATCTGAATAGTCCTCACTTTGAGCTTGCTCGGTATTTTCATCTACAGGTTGATGTGTTAATGCTTCACGCTCAGCCATTTCCTGACGTGCACGTTCTGCTTCTTCAATCTCTTCCTGTGTACGCACTTTCACACGAGTAAGCGTGGTAATCACATGATGTTTTAAAGAATCCAACATTTCAGTAAACATACGGAAAGATTCTTTTTTGTACTCTTGTTTTGGATCTTTTTGCGCATAACCACGTAAATGGATACCTTGACGTAAATAATCCATTGCAGCCAAGTGCTCTTTCCAAAGCTCATCAAGGGTTTGTAACATCACGCCTTTTTCGAAATGACGCATGGTTTCTTCACCCGCAAGCGCTTCTTTCGCTTTGTATTCATCTTCCGCTTCTTGAATAATACGCTCACGCAAGTTTTCTTCGTGAAGATTATTATTTTCTTCTAACCAATGTTCAATTGGTAACTCAAGGCCAAACTCTTGCGCTAAACGCTCTTCTAAGCCTTTAATATCCCATTGTTCTTCCAACGATTGTGGTGGAATATATTGGTCAATCACATTGTTAAATACATCGCTGCGGATTGCTTTGATAGTCTCTGAAATATCATCATTATCGAGCAAGTAATTACGTTGTTCGTAAATCGCATGACGTTGGTCGTTCGCCACATCATCATATTCAAGCAAGTTTTTACGACCATCAAAGTGGAAGGCTTCTACTTTCGCTTGCGCCGATGCGATCACTTTAGCAAGCAGCTTAGACTCCATCGCTTCGCCTGGTTGAGTGAAGGCTTTACGCATCATATTTAATTTACCTTCATTCAGATAAATGCGCATTAAGCCATCTTCTAAAGAAAGGTAGAAACGTGAAGAACCTGGGTCGCCTTGACGACCTGAACGACCACGTAACTGGTTATCAATACGACGGGATTCGTGGCGCTCTGTCCCGATAATATGTAAACCACCGGCTTGCATCACGATCTCGTGATTTTTCTCCCACTCAGCTTTGATTGCCTCAATTTGCTCTGGTGTTGGATTATCCAATTTTGCTACTTGAGCTTTCCAGTTACCGCCTAGGATAATATCGGTACCACGACCGGCCATATTGGTTGCAATGGTTACTGCACCTGGCGCCCCGGCTTCAGCAACGATTTCCGCTTCTTGTGCGTGGAATTTTGCATTCAACACATTGTGTTTGATGCCCGCTTTATCTAACGCTTGAGAAAGCATTTCTGATTTTTCAACTGATACGGTACCCACAAGAACCGGTTGATTACGAGCGACGCAGTCTTTGATATCTTCAATAATCGCATTGAATTTGTATTCTTCATTCTCAAACATGACGTCCGTACGGTCATCACGAATCATTGGGCGGTTTGTTGGGATGACGACAGTTTCTAAACCATAAATTTGTTGGAATTCAAAGGCTTCGGTATCTGCTGTACCTGTCATACCCGCTAATTTGTCATAAAGACGGAAGTAGTTTTGGTAAGAAATAGAGGCAACAGTTTGGTTTTCGCTCTTAATTTCCACCCCTTCTTTCGCTTCGATCGCTTGGTGTAAACCATCAGACCAACGACGACCCGCCATAGTACGACCTGTGTGCTCATCGACGATCACAACTTCGCCATCTTTCACGATATAGTCTACATCGCGCTCAAATAAGGTGTTCGCACGTAATGCCGCCATAACGTGGTGTAACAACACAATACGCGCAGGTGAATAAAGTGAATCACCTTCTGGCATTAAACCTTGTGCGATTAACCACTCTTCTACTTTCTCTTGACCGCGTTCAGTTAAGTACGCTTGTTTGGTTTTAAGATCTAGAGTGTAATCGCCTTCACCGGTATATTCTGCCGTATCTTCTTTTTCTTGCTTAATTAAATTCGGAATTAATTTATTTACCGCAATATAAAGCTCAGAACTGTCCTCTGCTTGCCCCGAAATAATCAACGGCGTACGTGCTTCATCGATTAAGATTGAGTCCACCTCATCCACTAAGGCATAGCCTAAATGACGTTGGAAACGCTCTTCTTTGGAATGCGCTAAGTTATCACGAAGGTAATCGAAACCTAGCTCGCTGTTTGTCGCATAGGTAATATCGGCCGCATACGCTTCGCGTTTTGCTTCAGGCGGTAAACCTGGGATATTCACTCCAACAGTCATCCCCAAGAAT
>NZ_CALJRX010000032.1 GCF_937976265.1 uncultured Haemophilus sp. | reverse complement strand
AATAAGTTGGCTTGAATTTTACCGATTTAATAATTAATCTGCAACTGCGATACGTTTCATATCTGTCATGTAACCACGTAGCTCTTGACCGATTAATTCAACCGGGTGGTTACGGATTGCATCGTTTACATCGCGTAAGGTGATGTTATCGATAGCAACTGCTGGTGTAGGTTCACCTAAGTCACCTTTTTGTAAGGTTGGAATGATTTCTTTAGCAAGAATTGGCGTTGCTACATTAGAGAATAAGTAGTTACCGTATTCTGCAGTATCAGAAATGACCACGTTCATTTCGTATAAACGTTTACGTGCGATAGTGTTAGCGATTAACGGTAATTCGTGAAGTGATTCATAGTAAGCTGATTCTTCATAGATACCACTTGCCACCATTGCATCAAAGGCTAATTCTACGCCCGCTTTCACCATTGCAACCATTAATACACCGTTATCAAAGTATTCTTGTTCAGAAATTTTGATGCCGTCTGCTTTTGGTGCATTTTCAAAGGCTGTTTTGCCGGTAGCTTCACGCCATGCAAATAAATCTTTATCGCCATTTGCCCAGTCAGCCATCATGGTCGCAGAGAAGTGACCGCTGATGATGTCATCCATGTGTTTGTAATATAAGAAACCAAGGCTTTCTTTGATTTGCTCAGCAAGTTCAAATGCACGTAATTTTGCGCTGTTTGATAAGCGATCCATCATTAATGTGATACCGCCTTGTTTTAATGCTTCAGTAATGGTTTCCCAACCGTATTGGATCAATTTACCTGCGTATGCTGGATCTTTACCGTCTGCAACTAATTTGTCGTAACATACGATAGAACCTGCTTGTAACATACCGCAAAGAATGGTTTGTTCACCCATTAAGTCAGATTTTACTTCTGCGACGAATGAAGATTCTAATACGCCCGCACGGTCACCACCAGTTGCTGCTGCCCATGCTTTCGCAATTGCCATACCTTCACCACGTGGGTCATTTGCCGGGTGAACCGCGATTAATGTTGGTACACCGAAACCACGTTTGTATTCTTCACGTACTTCAGTACCTGGACATTTTGGTGCAGTCATGACTACAGTGATGTCTTCACGGATTTGCTCACC
>NZ_CALJRX010000031.1 GCF_937976265.1 uncultured Haemophilus sp. | reverse complement strand
GTGGCGGCCCACGTATGGCATGTGGCGTGATTAAATAAGTCGATTATCGAAAGATGACAAAGTGCGGTCAATTTTGACCGCACTTATTTTTTACTACTTTACTTAACTACTTCCGCCGTATATTCCAATTTATGAATCGCATTGATCAATTGTTCATCGGAAACTTTTGGATCTTCTACAACAGTCACCGTTCTATCTTTAATGGAAGCTTTAGTGGAAATCACGCCATCAATATTACGCAACTCTTTATTCACTAAATAAGCACAAAGCTGACAGTTCATTTCATTCACTTTTAGCACAACTTGCTTTGTTTCTTCCGCTTGAGCGATAGAGAAGGTGAATAATGAAAGCAAAAGTGCGGTCGTTAATTTCTTCATTTTTTGTTCCTAATTAGAAAGCTCTAAAATCCACGGTAAAATGGTTGGATAAGTTAAGAAAAAGAGCATGACGATAAATACAATCCAATATAAAACAATGAGCTTTTTACGGGAAATGTATTTGCTGCAAATGATTTTTTTGGAAAACATCAGCAACCAAAAGCCGTAGGCAAAGGCGCATAATGAAACGATAAGCATTGGAATGCGTAAATAATCATATTCACCTAAGCCAATCAACCATGTAGATGACACGCCAAATACTAAATAGATTAAAGGCGCAATACAACACAATGTTGAAGCCACCGCAGCACTTAGCGCGGTGGCAATCGCAACCCAAAAAGATTTATTAGAGCTTTTTAGAGACGTAGTCATATTTAAATTCTTTTGGGTCAAATGAATTTAACGGGTCACCACCGACTTCGGCATACGGATACCCAAAGTTATTGAGTGGGGCAAGTTCTGGTTGCGGATATAAATCGAAGTCACGCGCATGGTTAAAGCCTACCCAGTTTGCTTCCCAGTTACCGAATAAGTATTTGGCAACAGCTTGAGTATCCTTATCATCAACCGATTTTTTCTCCGCTAAACGCATTTTTGCCACGTCGGCAGAATCAACAGGCACCCAGCCGAATCCAGCAAGATAGAACTCAGCACGACAATGCTGACCACCACTTACGTTTGCTACGCCATGTTCATCCGCACTACCGAATGCACCTTTGGAATATTTGCCCATTTTATCCGCTGCACCTAAACGAATACCAAAAATTTCACGAGCAGGAATACCGCTGGCACGAGCAAGTGCAACGAAAACAGAGTTAATATCGGTACATTTGCCTTTTAACACACCAGTGGTCAGAATTTTTTCTACATCACCATCACCGCAGCCTAAAACAGAATTATCACGTTCCATATTGTTGACAATCCATTGGTGAATCAACTCAGCTTTTTTCAATGGATTGGTTTCAGTGCCTACAATCTTATCGGCGAACTGTTTCACAATACCATCTGTTTTAATATGTTGAGTCGGTTTTAAATATTCTTGTACATCAACAGAATAGTGAATGTCTTTTGGTGGCTTATAATTCGTCAACGCACCTTTAACCATTGGTTCGCGATCTTTGGTTTCAATCACCATTGTGATTTTTAAATCGCGTTTTTGTGCATCTTTATCCCAAGTTGCAAAGAGCGTTTTCGCACCATATTTGTTGTTTTCTGTCACATAGGCATCCAAATAGTTACCTTCAAAATGGATAGATTTTACCTGTTGATACTCGCCATTAAACGGTAAAGGCACCCACAGATTCGCTTGTCCTTGCGAACCTTTTGGCGCAACTAAGTCATAAGTTTGAGTGAATTCATACAGATGAGAATCGGTATTGTAGTTTGGAATGTCGGTATTGGCGTAAGCCATGGAACATGCGGAGAGCACCGCAGTGGCGATAAGTTTCTTCATGAAAAGATCCTTCTAGTTAGTTAACAGTTAAAACTTAACACATTAGATAAACTAATTGTGGACAATGGCTATAGTAGCTCATTTTATTTTCTAGTCAATATTGCTTTTTTATTTCAGCCATTTAAGATTTGCTAAAGAAATTCGAAGTAAAATACCGTTTCTATTTTTATTGGAAAGAATAATGACAAAACAAATTTTTACACAATCTCAACAACCCGAAGAGGAAGAAATTCTGCCTAAGCAGGAATTTTATAATGTTGAAACTACCATCGATAATGAACCTTTAGAAGGAGAGTTGTTGGACGAGCAATTTGAGCAAATTGTGAAGCCTAAATCGAGTGGTTGGA
>NZ_CALJRX010000030.1 GCF_937976265.1 uncultured Haemophilus sp. | reverse complement strand
GAGCTGTATTTATCTGCGGCCAAACGGGCTAGCTTTGCACCTGCAAAATTCAGTTCGTAGGCAATAGACTGTAAATCATAATCCGCTTGCGCAATGGTGGTAGAACTGAAAGTATTGGTTTCAATAATATCGGCGCCCGCTTGTAAGTATTTCTCATGAATCGCAGAAATTAGCAGCGGTTGGGTTAAGGTGAGCAAGTCATTATTGCCACGTAAATCAACCGCACTTTCTTTAAAACGCTCGCCTCTAAAATCAGCCTCGGTGAGTTTATATTTTTGGATCATCGTCCCCATCGCACCATCTAAAATGAGGATGCGTTCAGCGAGGGATTTTTTCAGTAATTCGGTTTGATTATGTGACATAGACAGCTCTTTTTAAAATCAATCAATATTGGTCGGAATAATAGGGATAAGCATGGATACTGTCAAATAAAAGGGGAGAAAGTGCGGTAAAAAAATGGCATGTTTTCAAAAAGAAAGGCGGACAAATTGTCCGCCGAATGGTTAGCAATATTTGCTGTCCGAGTAAAAAAACAGATTAACGTAAAAATGCCGGAATATTTTTTTCGTATTCACTGATGGCATCTTCGTGTTGTAACGTCAAACCGATGTTATCCAAGCCGTTTAACAAACAATGACGGCGGAATTCATCCAGTTCAAAGTGATAGACTTTGTCACCTACAGTGACCGTCATCGCTTCCAAATCCACATGGATTTGTTTGCCTTCATTTGCCCACACCCATTGGAAGATTTCTTCAACTTCTTCTTCGCTTAAACGAATCGGTAACATGTGGTTATTTAAGCTGTTGTTGTAGAAAATATCCGCAAAACTTGGTGCGATCATCACTTTGAAACCGTAATCGGCTAATGCCCAAGGTGCATGTTCACGAGAAGAACCACAACCAAGGTTTTTACGTGCTAATAAAATGGTCGCACCTTGATATTGTGGATAGTTCAACACAAATTCCGGATTCGGTTTGGTGCCTTCTACATCTAAATAACGCCATTCATGGAATAAGTGTTTGCCGAAACCTACACGGGTAATGGCTTGTAAAAATTGTTTTGGAATAATCGCATCCGTGTCCACGTTTGCTGCATCCAATGGCACTACTAAGCCTGAAAGTTGTTTAAATCCTGCCATTTTCTGCTCCTTAGTTTAATGTGACGTCACGAATATCAACGAATTTACCGAACATTCCCGCTGCGGCAGCCATGGCAGGGCTCACTAAGTGAGTGCGGCCATTACGGCCTTGACGACCTTCAAAGTTACGGTTTGAAGTGGAAGCACAACGTTCCCATTCGCCTAAACGGTCATCGTTCATCCCTAAACACATGGAACAGCCAGGATTACGCCATTCAGCGCCCGCTTCGATAAAGATTTTATCCAAGCCTTCTTTTTCTGCTTGTTCTTTCACTAAACCGGAACCTGGTACCACTAAAATACGTTTTACGTTATCGGCTTTTTTGCGGCCTTTCATGACAGCCGCTGCCGCACGTAAATCTTCGATACGCGCATTAGTACAAGAACCGATAAAGACTTGATCTACAGGGATATCTTTTAAATCAGTGTTAGCGTCTAAGCCAATATAATTCAAGGCTTTTTCTGCTGAAGCACGAGTCACCGGATCAGTCATTTCTGCTGGGTTTGGCACTGGCTGATCGATACCGATTACTTGACCTGGGTTTGTTCCCCAAGTTACCTGTGGTGCAATATCTTTGGCTTCTAATGTGATGACTGTGTCAAATTTCGCATCATCATCGGATTTTAAGGTTTTCCAATAAGCAACTGCATCATCCCAATCTTTACCTTTCGGTGCATGCGGACGACCTTTTAAGTATTCGAAAGTGGTTTCATCTGGTGCGATTAAGCCGGCTTTCGCGCCCATTTCAATCGCCATATTACATACGGTCATACGGCCTTCCATGGAAAGGTCACGAATCGCTTCGCCGCAGAATTCCACCACATGGCCTGTACCGCCAGCCATGGTTGTTTTACCGATAATGGCAAGAATAATATCTTTTGCGGTAATACCTGGTGCTACTTTGCCACGCACTTCGATTTTCATATTTTTTGCGCGAGCTTGTTTTAAGGTTTGGGTGGCTAATACGTGTTCTACTTCGGAGGTGCCGATACCAAATGCCAAAGCACCGAACGCACCATGAGTGGCGGTATGGGAGTCACCACAAACGATAGTCATGCCCGGTAAGGTTAAGCCTTGTTCAGGCCCCATGACATGCACGATACCTTGTTCTTTGGTGGTCATGTCGAACAATTGGATACCGGTCGCTTTTGTGTTTTTTGCAAGCTCCAATACTTGAATTTTCGCTTGGCCTTCAAGTTTGTTCACATCACGTACTTGAGTAGAAATACTGTGATCCATGGTACCGAAGGTTTTGCTTACTTGGCGCACTTGGCGGCCTGCAACACGTAAACCGTCAAAGGCTTGTGGACTGGTCACTTCATGGATTAAATGACGGTTAATATACAAAATCGGCGTTTCGCCTTCAGCTTCGTACACCACATGGGCATCGAATAATTTTTCGTAAAGAGTTTTTGCCATAATTTTTCTCAATTCGTTAGAGTAGTAAGTGCGGTTAAATATTACTCGTAAATCCTGAAGATTTACTCGCTCCTTCGGAGCCGTTGGCAGAGCCAACGTTCAAAAAGCGTTGCTTTTTGTGAGAGTTTTTAAACCGCACTTTAATTGTTTTTTATTAGATTGCGTTAGCGATTAACGTTCCCATTTCCGCAGTTGAAACGGGCGCAGAATCATCAGCTAAATCACCCGTACGGTGACCATTTGCTAAGACTTTTTGCACGGCATTTTCAATCGCATCTGCGGCATCATTTAAGTTGAAGCTGTAACGCAACATCATTGCCGCAGAAAGAATTTGTGCGATTGGGTTGGCAATGCCTTTGCCTGCGATATCTGGTGCAGAACCGCCAGCAGGCTCATATAAGCCGAAACCTTCTTCATTTAAGCTAGCAGATGGCAACATCCCCATAGACCCCGTGATCATCGCCGCTTCATCAGAAATAATATCGCCGAAAATGTTAGAGCAGAGTAACACATCGAAAGATTCAGGCGCTTTGATTAACTGCATGGTCGCGTTGTCGATATAAATATGATCTAAGGTGACTTCAGGGTAATCTTTCGCCACTTCAGTCACAGTTTCACGCCATAAGATTGACGCTTGTAATACGTTCGCTTTATCCACAGAAGTGACGTGTTTACGACGTTTCATTGCTGCATCAAAAGCTGCACGGGCTATACGTTCGATTTCATATTTGTAATAAACTTCAGTATCGAATGCTTTGGTTTGTGCGCCTTCACCTTCACGGCCTTTAGGCTGACCGAAATAAATCCCGCCCGTTAATTCGCGTACAACCACCATATCAAATCCTTTTGCCGCAATATCTGCACGCAATGGGCAGAATTTTTCTAAACCTTTATAAAGGGTTGCAGGACGAAGATTGCAGAATAATTTGAAATGTTTACGCAATGGCAACAATGCGCCGCGTTCTGGTTGTTGATCTGGTGGTAAGTTTGTCCATTTTGGGCCACCCACAGAACCAAACAAAATCGCATCAGCCTCATCACAACCTTTTAAGGTTTCTGCCGGTAATGGGCAACCGCAGTGATCAATTGCAGCGCCACCCACATAAAATTCGTTAAAGTTAAGTTTGAAACCAAATTTTTCTTGGACTTTGTTTAATACTTTAATGGCTTCAGCCATCACTTCAGGACCAATACCGTCTCCCGGTAGAACTGCGATGTTGTATGATTGCATATTATTTTTCCTATTTCTTTCACACTAAAGTGCGGTTAATTTTCTTCATATTTTCTCCCCTCTTTTGTAAAGAGGGGCTGGGGGGAGATTTTAACGACATAAAATTCACTGCTGAGGTTGATGTTACTTCTGCCAAATCTCCCCTAACCCCTCTTTGCTAAAGAGGGGGACTAATCAATTAATGATGCTTATGGCTTTTAATATCTGCGACTTTATGCGCACGATAAATGGCATTAATTGCATGAACTAAAGCAAGTGCAGAAGATTCAACGATGTCTGTTGCTAAACCAACACCGTGGAATTTACGACCTTCGTGTTCAACTACAATATCCACCTGACCTAACGCTTCAGCGCCTTCGCCTTTTGCAGTTAAGTTATAGTGAGACATTTTGATATCTAAACCAGTTAAATTCAAGATCGCATTGTAAACCGCATCAACCGGACCATTACCACCAATTGACGAAGTGCTTAATTTATTGCCATCCAATTTCACTTGAACAAAGGCAGTTGCTGGATATTCTTTAGTGGAGTGTGCAGAAAGTTTATCTAACACTAAACGATCTTCATCACCTTGTTGCATATCAATAAAGGCTAAAGCTTCTAAGTCATAATCGAATACTTGGCCTTTTTTGTCTGCCAATTTTAAGAAGGCTTCATACAATTTGTCTAAATCGTAATCTTGTTCGGTGTAGCCCATATCTGACATGTGGCCTTTTACCGCTGCGCGACCAGAACGTGCGGTTAAGTTTAATTTCTCTTTCTTCAAGCCAATGGTTTCTGGCGACATGATTTCGTAGGTATTTTTGTTTTTCAACATACCATCTTGGTGAATACCGGAAGAGTGAGCAAAAGCATTTGAACCCACAATCGCTTTATTTGGTTGAATTGGCATATTACAAAGTTGGCTCACCATTTGGCTGACACGGTGGATTTCTTGTGTGTTGATACGTGTATCCACACCCATAAACTCTTGGCGAACTTTCATTGCCATTACGACTTCTTCAAGTGAGGTATTGCCCGCACGTTCACCGATACCGTTGATGGTACATTCAATTTGGCGAGCACCATTTTGTACTGCGGTTAAGGAGTTAGCTGTTGCCATACCTAAATCATTGTGGCAATGCACAGAAATGATGGCTTTATCAATATTTGGCACGCGGTTACGTACTTGAGCAATAATATTGCCGAATTGATTAGGTAAGCAGAAACCAACGGTATCTGGAATGTTTACGGTGGTTGCCCCCGCATTGATTGCAGCTTCAACAATGCGACAGATATTATCGATGCCCGTACGTCCCGCATCTTCGCAAGAAAATTCCACATCATCCGTGTAGTTACGCGCACGTTTTACCGCTGCCACAGCCATTTCAACGACATCGTCAAAGGTACGTTTTAATTTGGCTTCAACGTGTAATGCGGAGCTCGCGATGAAGGTATGAATACGGAACGCTTCTGCCACTTTTAAGGCTTCGTAAGCCGCATCAATGTCTTTATTTACCGCACGAGAAAGTGCTGCAACACGACTATTTTTGATATGACGCGCGATAGTTTGAACCGATTCAAAATCGCCTTGAGAAGAAACCGGGAAACCCACTTCCATCACATCCACACCTAAACGTTCAAGCGCCAAAGCAATTTGTAACTTTTCTTTTACGGTTAAGCTTGCTTTTAATGCTTGTTCGCCATCACGCAAGGTGGTATCAAAAATAATAACGCGATCTGTCATAGTATTTTCCTTCTTTTATCACTCAAAGTGCGGTCATTTTTACCGTGATTTTAAAACGAAAAAACCCGCAATCTTAAAAGTGCGGGTTGATAATAGATTTTTTACATAAAGGTGTTTTTTATCCACAACTTAGCCGCACAAAGAATGTGAGAGCAGGAGGTTGAGAGATAAATAAACAGCTTGGTACATAAAAAGATAATCCTGTAAAAAATTCTGTAAAACGCTGTCCATATTACGGATAAAAATGTTGCTGTCAAATCATTTATCAGTGATTTATATCTAAAATGAATATCTCAACATAATCTTAAAAGTTTATTTCTCTAAACATAAACCTTTGCTCGGAATTAATCTCTAAAAATGGCTTTTAAGAAGCTATTTTTGTCCTGTTTTATTCCTTGTTTCTGGTATGCCGATTTTTTCTAAAATTTTTTCTCTTTTTGCGATCTGAATCGCAGAATTAAGACAAACTTTTCATTTTTTGAGACAAATCTCACCATAATTCTCTTTTTAAAGGAGAGATAGATGAGCGATTTTGCGTCGATTTTATTGCGGTTGTCACAAGTACCCAAATTGGGCAGTGTGCGAATTCAACAAATTCTGGCCCATGTGAATATAGATGAGTTATTAAATTATGATGAAGTGGCATTTCAACAAATAGGCTGGAATGCTTTGCAGATTCGTCGTTGGTTTCAGCCGGAAATGAAATTCATTGAGCCCGCTTTGACTTGGGCAGAAAAAGAAGGACATCATTTAATCCATTGTTTTTCAGATGAGTATCCTTTTTTACTCAAACAAATTAGTGGTTTTCCGCCTTTATTATTTGTGAAAGGTAATTTGACCGCAATTTCGGCGCAGCAGATCGCCATGGTTGGGAGTCGTTATTGCTCAGCTTATGGGGAATATTGGGCAAAATATTTTGCAACAGAACTTTCTTTGGCGGGATTGACAGTCACGAGTGGGCTGGCTTTAGGTATCGATGGATTTAGTCATCAGGCGGTGGTGGATATTCAAGGACAAACCATTGCTGTATTGGGTAGTGGATTAGATCGCATTTACCCCGCGAAACATCACCGATTAGCCGAGCAAATTATCGAAAATAACGGAGCATTAGTTTCCGAATTTATCCCTACGCAAGCACCGATTGCTGAAAACTTTCCTCGTCGTAATCGCATTATCAGCGGGCTTTCATTAGGAACATTAGTCATTGAAGCCACAGAGAAAAGCGGATCACTCATTACAGCACGTTATGCCTTAGAACAAAATCGCGATATTTTTGCGCTGCCGGGGAATATTCAAAGTGAATACAGTCAAGGTTGCCATAAATTGATTAAGCAAGGTGCAATGTTGGTGGAAAATGTCAAAGATATTTTAGATAGCCTCAATCATAGTATTGTTTTTCAGCCGCCAGTACATACGCCAATCAATCAGTCGATAGCTAAGCCGCTCACAGCAAAAATGCCCACTGTGGAGCCGAGTCACCCTGAACTTTATCAACATATCAGTTATACACCGATAAGTCTTGATGATTTATCTGCAGCATTGAATTTGCCAGTAGATTTGCTTTTAGTGCAGTTATTAGATTTGGAGTTGCAAGACTTGATCGTCAATGAGAATGGACTCTATAAGCGGATAGCATAAACGGGGTAGAGTAAGGAGACTATCCTGTGCTAAGATACGGTTCAGTTTTAGAAAGGAGAACCTATGTTAGCCATTATTTCCCCGGCAAAAACCTTAGATTTTGAAAGTGCGGTCAGAAATCTGCCTGTTTCTCAACCGCACTTGACGGATTATAGTGAGCAACTGATTGAAATCTGTCGTCAATTATCTCCCCAAGATCTTTCTTCCTTAATGTCTATCAGCGACAAGCTTGCAGGTTTAAATGCGGCTCGCTTTGCTGAATGGACAAAATCTCACAACGAAAAAAATTCACGCGCAGCCATTTGGGCATTCAAAGGTGATGTTTACACCGGCTTAGATGCCGATAGTTTATCTGATGAAGATGTACAATTCGCGCAACGTCATTTACGTATGCTTTCCGGCTTATATGGCTTACTTAAACCCCTCGATTTAATGCAACCTTACCGTTTGGAAATGGGCACGAAGTTAGCGAATCCAAAAGGGAAAGATCTTTATGCTTTTTGGGGTAACATCATCACTCAATCCTTGCAACAAGCGCTTGACGAGCAAGGTGATCGTATTTTGATTAATTTAGCTTCTGATGAATACTATAAATCAGTAAAAGAAAGCCAATTAGAAGCACAGATTGTGAAGCCTGTATTCTTAGATAATAAGAATGGCAAATACAAAGTGGTCAGCTTTTATGCGAAAAAAGCCCGTGGTTTAATGTGTCGTTTTATCATTCAAAATCGTTTGGAACGTGTTGAACAACTGAAAGAGTTTGACCTTGGTGGTTATTGGTTTGATGCGACATCCTCAACTGAAAAAGAATTTGTATTTAAGCGAGATATCAATGAATAAAATCCTGGTTATATTGACCGCACTTTTACTCTCAGGTTGTGCGACAAAAGTGAGTCAGCTTCAAACGCCTGAAAAAATTGAATACAACGGCAAAACCTATAAACTTACTGCAAGCCAAGATTTGGATACGATTGCACGTTATGTTTATCTTGCAGAGCCAGATACCTTGGAAAATTGGCAGTCTCAAATTGAAGTGTTGCTTGATCGTGATTTATCCCGTTCTATTGAGCAACGCGTAGCATTGCGTGAGAAGGTATACCGTAATTTAGGTGTGAAAGATTTCAAAATCCTTGCGAATTCAACGAATCCGAAAAAGCCCGCCACAGAGTTAAATGGTTATGTCATTTATGCTCCGACAGAACAAAATCCGTCTTGGCAAGTGGATATTACTAAGGGTAAAAATGTGCCACATTGTGGCTTTGTGCAATATCAATATTCCCAAAAAGTGGAACAAGGTAAGAAATTTCAGCGTTTAAACAAAGTAAAAATTGTGAAACACTTACAAAAGTATTTGGTGGCGAAAGAAAGCAAGACATTACAAAAAGCAGATCTTTCTTGGAAATGTGAAAGTTATTTCAATCACTAAAATGTATAACTAGATCAAATCCCAAGTAAATTTTCAAAATTTTGCTAGAGCAGAAATAATGGATGGTGTAATCTTAGCACCAATTGTTCTTAAGAATTCAAAGTAGGTAAATATGATTAAAAAAATTGCTGTATTAACCAGTGGTGGTGATGCACCAGGTATGAATGCTGCTATTCGTGGTGTTGTACGTGCAGCACTTGCAGAAGGGCTTGATGTATTCGGCATTTATGATGGTTATCAAGGCTTATACAACAATAAAATCAAACAGTTAAACCGTTATAGTGTATCCGATATTATTAACCGTGGTGGTACATTCTTAGGTTCTGCTCGTTTCCCTGAATTTAAGGATCCTGCCGTACGTGAAAAATGTGCAGAAATTTTACGTTCTCACGGTATTGATGCTTTAATTGTTATTGGTGGTGACGGTTCTTACATGGGGGCAAAATTGCTTACTGAAGAGCATGGTTTCCCTTGCGTAGGTATTCCAGGCACGATTGATAATGATGTGGCAGGTACGGATTACACCATCGGTTATGAAACTGCACTCCAAACAGCGGTGGATGCAATTGACCGTTTACGTGATACCTCAAGTTCTCACCAACGTATTTCTATCGTAGAAATCATGGGTCGTCATTGTAGTGACTTAACTATTTCTGCAGGCATCGCAGGTGGTTGTGAATATATCGTGGCATCTGAAATGGAATTTAATCGTGAAGAATTAATTCGCCAAATTGAACGCAGTATTATTCGTGGAAAACGCCACGCCATCATTGCGATTACTGAATTAATCACAGACGTACATTCTCTTGCTCGTGAGATTGAAGCTCGTGTAGGTCATGAAACTCGTGCAACTGTATTAGGCCATATTCAACGTGGTGGTTCGCCTTGTGCCTTTGACCGTATTTTGGGCTCACGTATGGGCGTATATGCGGTAGATATATTGCTACAAGGTAAAGGTGGCTATTGTGTGGGTATTCAAAACGAAAAATTAGTTCACCACGATATTATTGATGCGATCAACAATATGCGCCGTGAATTTAAAGCGGATTGGTTAGAAATGGCTAAACGCTTAGAATAATCTTTGTAAGGTTATTTAAAAAAAGAAATCGGGCTAAAACAATCATTGTTTTGGCCCGATTTTTATATGCCCTAGATTAGACTTTTAGTTTATTTCTCTTACGTTGTAAAATTAAAAAACGACAATCATAGGGATTATCCGCATCCGCTTGGCGATATTCTTCAAACTCGATGTTCCATTCAGCCCAATTAATTTCAGGGAAGAAGGTATCGCCGTCAATGTCTGCTTGAATTTGCGTGAGATATAGTTTATCTGCTTTAGGTAAATATTGTTTAAATAACTCGCCGCCGCCAATCAACATAATTTCATCAAATTCTTTGACAAAATCGACCGCACTTTCAAAATTTTCTTTCCAGATGACACCTTCATGTTCGTAAGGGGTGCGTGAAAGGACGATATTGGTGCGTTTCGGCAATGGACGACCAATGCTTTCGAAAGTTTTACGGCCCATAATTACCGGTTTGCCCGTGGTATTTTTACGAAACCAGGCTAAATCAGCAGGCAAGTGCCAAGGCATTTGATTATCTTTTCCGATGACGTTATTTTTTGTTGTCGCAACGATCAAACTTAATGTCATATTTTCTATCCTATTTTTCTTTTTTTGCACTATATCATAGCTATTCACAAAATCTGTATATGAGGTTGGATTTTTCGTGATTTTTATTAATTTTAGTGCTAATTTAACCGCACTTTTCTATTTTTTCACTGAGGATAAATTATGTCGGCAAATCGCAAAACAATCGTCGTAAAATTTGGTACTAGCACATTAACGCATGGTTCCCCAAAATTGAATGCCCCTCACATGGTCGATATTGTTCGTCAAATTACTCAACTCCATCAAGCAGGTTTTCGAGTGGTGATTGTGACATCAGGGGCGATTGCCGCTGGACGACATTATTTAAATCATCCTCAACTTCCTCCAACCATTGCCTCAAAACAGCTTCTAGCCGCAGTAGGGCAGAGTCAGCTTATCCAAGCATGGGAAAAATTATTTGCGATTTATGATATTCATATTGGACAAATTTTATTAACTCGTGCCGATATTGAAGATCGTGAACGTTTTTTAAATGCGCGCGATACATTACATGCGCTGTTGGACAATCACATTATTCCAGTGATTAACGAGAATGATGCGGTGGCAACGGCTGAAATTAAAGTAGGGGATAACGATAACTTATCCGCATTAGTTGCGATTTTAGTGCAAGCGGAACAACTTTATTTATTAACGGATCAACAAGGCCTATATGAAAGCGATCCTCGTAAAAATCCAGATGCGAAATTAATTCCTGTGGTTGAGCAAATTACCGACCATATTCGTTCGATTGCAGGCGGTAGCGGTACAAATCTTGGTACTGGTGGGATGAGTACAAAAATTATTGCAGCAGATGTGGCAACGCGTTCAGGTATTGAAACCATTATTGCGCCAGGTAGTCGACCAGATGTCATTGTGGATTTGGCCTACGATAAACCAATTGGTACTAAATTTATTGCTCATCACTCAGATCGTCTAGAAAGCCGTAAACAGTGGTTATTTGCCGCACCATCAGCGGGCATGCTGACGATTGATGAAGGTGCTGAAAATGCGATGTTAGCACAGAATAAATCGTTGCTGCCTGCAGGGATTACGGCTGTGGAAGGGCGTTTCTCACGCGGTGAAGTCGTCAAAATTAAGAATACCTCAGGTAAAGTGATTGCACTCGGTATGCCGCGTTATAACAGCGATGCGTTGGAATTAATCAAAGGGAAAAAATCCCAAGAAATTGAACAAATTCTTGGTTATGAGTACGGTGCAGTTGCATTACATCGTGATGACATGATTGTGCTATAGCTTAAAATAGAAATCGGATCTCTGATATTTCCTGAACCTTCCTTTTATTTTATCGGTCTATAAAACCATAAAAAGGGCGATAGCCCGACATTAAGTAGTAAAAGGAGACAACATGAGATTAATAGCGACCGTTTTAGCTGTTGGGCTATTAAGTGCTTGTACGCAGGGCTATTATGTAAAACATCGTAGTCCAATTTCAGTGAGCAAACACGTAAAACGTTTAAATACGACGGTTTGTCACGATAAAGATGACTGGTATTTAGATGGTTATCGTGTAGGAAAAGATTTCCAAGCGCAAAGCCAATCTCAATTGAATAAACGTATTAATTATTGTGGTCGCCGAGTATCTGAAGAGCTAAGAACCGCATGGTTTAATGGTTTTGATGCAGGCTCAAATGACGTTCAGATTGATATAGAGGGTTATGATGAGGATGCGATCTTAACCTATGATTATGACGATGATGATCGTTATAGTGAAGATGAAGAAGAATAAAAAAGTGCGGTTAATTTTAACCGCACTTTGGCTTTTTAAAGAATATCGAGTAATTCAACTTCAAATACTAAGGGTGAGAATGGTGGGATAGATGCGCCCGCACCACGTTCACCGTAAGCTAGTTCGTGTGGAATAGTGAGTTTCCATTTAGAACCAACAGGCATCATTTGTAATGCTTCAACCCAACCACGAATTACGCCATTTACTGGGAATTCAGCTGGTGCACCACGAGCAACAGAGCTGTCGAATACGGTACCATCTGGTAATGTACCTGTGTAGTGAACACGTACTTTATCAGTCGCAGATGGTTTGTTACCGTTACCTTCGGTTAAAATTTCGTATTGTAAACCGCTATCAGTCACGTTTACGCCTGCTTTTTTCGCGTTTTCTTCTAAGAATTTTTTACCTTCTTCTTCAATCGCTTTAAATTGCGCTTGTTGTGCTTCAGCCGCTTGTTGTTGAAGTGCTTGAACAGAGTGCATTAAATCATTAATTTCTAATGCAGGTTGATTGCGGTTTAACGCATCGAAAATGCCTTTTGCTACTGCTTCAACAGAAATATCCATTTGGCTATCTGCTAATTGTTGACCGATTTGTAAACCGATACCGTAGCTGCCTTTTTCAGAAATACTTTCTAATTTTACTTGTTCAAAAATTTGAGCTGTCATGTTTTTTCCTTTGTTGTAAAACTATTTTTTTAATGCCAAGATTTCACCCATGCGAACAGGTTCATCAACACTTAAATGATCGGCAATTTTCACTTGACCGGCTTGGAATAAATTAATCACGGTAGAACCAAGTTGGAACCAACCCATTTCTTGACCTTTGCTTAATTTAACCGCACTTTCACCTTCATAAGTCCACTCTTTCACTTCGTTATGACGTGGCAGATTAATAACGCCAGCCCAAACAGTACCGATACTCGCAGTGATTGTTGCGCCCACTAAGATTTGTACCATGGTGCCGAATTCAGTATCAAAGACACAAATCACACGCTCATTACGTGCAAAGAGGTTCGGTACATGTTTTGCTAAAAACGGATTGACGGAGAATAAATCACCCGGCACGTAAATCATTTTGCGAAGTGTACCATCACATGGCATATGTACACGGTGATAATCACGTGGTGATAAATAAGTGGTGATGAATTCCCCATTTTTAAAGGTCTCGGTTAAATCTTTATCTTCCGCTAATAAATCATTTAAACTGAAAAAGTGACCTTTTGCTTGTAATAGGCGGTCATCGTCAATATGTCCACATTCACTTACACGGCCATCCGCAGGGCAACAAAGTGCGGTGGGATTTTGGTTAATTGGTCGTGCATTTTCTTTTAATGGACGGATAAAGAATTCATTAAAGCTGGCGTAATCACTGAATTTTTCTTTTTCAGCAATGCTCATATCAATGTTGTATTTTTTTGCAAACGCTTTAATCACAAAATGTGTCACTGCGCCCCATTTTTGTTTAGCTAACCAGCCCGCTGCTTGTGTCATATAGATTTGTGGCATCACATATTGAAATGCAACTTTTAGGCGTTGCCAATAAGAAATTGGGTTCATTGATTTCTCCGATAAGATTAAAAAGTTGGGCGATTATAACAACTTATTTCACTTGCGCAATGTTAGTCGATGTTTTTGCGCAAGATGAAAGCAAGAAGCCGACATTTGCCGGCTTCTTTTTGTATTTATAAAATCATTTTGACCAATTTGTCTGCTTGAATCCGAGCAAACTTCTTCAGCAGTTTTTGCACCGGTTCAGGATATTGCGTCAATTCTTCTAATTCAGAATAATCTTGCAATACTTTGGTATGTTGGCGGATGTGCGATAATTCTTTTTCCGCTTGTGACAGAAGTTCTTGTTTTGGATCGTGGATTAATAATCCGTTTTCCGCATCTAAACGCCATGCACGAGGATTCAGGTTGTTCCCAGTCAAAAGAATATACTGGTTGTCCACCCAAACACCTTTGAGGTGATAAGTGTTATCGCCGTCTTTCCATAAACGCACCGTTAAATGGCCGTTTTTAATGTAAGCATCAAATTTCTCGCAGAAACGACGAAGATTGTTTTCATATAAATAAGGCAATGCACCTGCCATTTTAAATGGTTGCTCTGGTGGAATATAGAAATCGTTCGCAACTTTATCACCCACGATAATTTCGACACGTTTTCCTTGTTCTAATAAGCGGGCAAGTTTACTTCTTAGCGTGCGAGGAAAGTTGAAATAAGGCGTGCAAATCACCAATTTTTCCTGCACTTGTAAGAATAAATCTTCGATAACTTGGTTTAATTCATTGCCTAATGCACCTAAACCAAAAAGTGGTGAAATGGTTAAAACATCTGAAAAACCAACCGCACTTTCCAACTGATATTCAGCATGGGCAGATAAGTTTTTACGATAAGCTTTTATTGCACTACGAATTTCTTTGGTGCGAGGGCGATTAGCCACATCTAATGGATGTACGGCACTGAAATCCAATAAATAATCATTGATGAAATTAACCATAGAGTCTGCCAGTGCAGCATTATGGATTTTTTGATAGCGGTCGTAACGGTATTTATCTTGTTGTTGTAAATACACGTTATTGATGCTTGCAGCGCTATAAAGAACGGTATCGTCAAACACAAAGCCTTTAGTATGTAACACACCGAAGACTTCACGGGTATTAATTGGCACACCGAAGAACATATTCGGTTCATCGGGAAGTTGATAGGTTTGGCGTTGTTCACAATACCAATCAGCGTTAGTGGTAGATTTTTCTGCGCCAAGTAAATTGCGTTGTCCGCGGTGCCAATCTACTAAAATTTTCACGTCCAATTCTGGATGATCTTGTTTTACGCGATAAATCTCATTGAGAATTTCTTGTCCTGCTTCATCTTTTTGCCAATAAAGCGCGGTCATGTAAATGCGTTTTTTAGCTTGGCGAATTAATTCTATAATTTGTGCTTTGAATTCAAGCGGACTAAACAGAAACTCAACCTGTTCTGCCTGTAAAGGAAGAAAAGGTAAATTTTTTAAATTTTGTTCTGCTCGTTTAGCTTTATTGATTAACATAATCTATCTCTACACTAAAAATTAATGCTCTAGTTTACAATATTTCCTTTGAGGATTGATAGAAAAAAGGTTTTTTTTCGTTATAATGCTCACAAATTTTCGCCTTTTTTGGCGAATTATTATCCAATTTTTCCTTCGAGAAGCAAATTATGAGCAATTCACGCAAACCATCATTCCAAACAAATTCCACCAAATCTTTTCAAGAGCGTAGCCCAAAACGAACATTTAATGATAAAGAGCGTCGCTTTGATGATCGTCGTAATAATGAAAAACGTGAGGGAAATCGACCGCACTTTGATAAAAAACGGGATGATCGTAAACCGTCTCGTGGTTTCCAACAGCAAGAAGTGAGAGAACCGAAAATTGCAGAACTTTCATTAAATAAAGCCAATGGTGAAAGTGGCTCGGTAAAAGTAACAGTAAAAAGCACTGGCGTGAGTTATAAAGCGAAAGAAAAGAAAACAGGCGCATTATCGCCGCGAGCACCGGAGAAAATTAAAAAGAACCGCGCTGAAGAAATGAAAGTATATGGTGAAAATGCGTGCTTAGAATTGTTTGCAGTGCGTCCGGAGAGCATTGTTCGCGTATGGGCAACGGTGCAAATGGCACATCGAATTGGCGAGATTTTCAGTTATTTAGCCGCAAATAAAAAAGTGTATCACGTGGTGGATAGCGATGAGCTAAGCTTAGTAAGCGGCACAGAGCATCATGGCGGAATTTGTATGTTAGTGAAAAAACAACGTACTTTTTCTTTGCAAGGTTATTTAGATGTACCGCGTCAAGAAGACTGTTTAGTCGTGCTTGATCAAGTCAATAATGCGCAAAACTTAGGTGGCGTTGTGCGTACTTGCGCCTTCTACGGCATTAAAAATGTGGTAACAAATCAAGTTGAACAGCTTTATGCGCCCGCTGCTATGCGTGTGGCTGAAGGCGGAATGGAGCATATTCGTATTTTAGAAACAGAAAGTACTGAAATTGCTTTAGAGGCTTTACGTAAGGCTGGCTATCAGATTATTCATGTATCAACCAATAAACAAGGCGTGGCGTTGGAACAACTCAAATTTGCAGAGAAAGTCGCGTTGGTATTGAGCGAAGGCAGCACAGATGATATTCGTGAGAAACAAGATGTAAATGTGCGTCTTTCTTTAAGCAATCCATTAAAAGCAGGATTAAATATTGCAGTAAATACAGGGATTTTATTAGCACATTGGTATGTGAAATAACCTCAAGTGCGGTCATTTTTACACTTATTTTCAAGGCTGGCAGATGTCAGCCCTTTTTCTTTTTCAAAATTGTGTAAGATTCAAATTTTAATATTTCTTTTAAAAGCCTTTGGGGGGAATCAGACAAAAGATCTATACTATTTCTAGTTGTTATTTAACAGGGAGTTTTTATGCCTGAACGTTCAGCCAATATTAGTACACA
>NZ_CALJRX010000029.1 GCF_937976265.1 uncultured Haemophilus sp. | reverse complement strand
GAAAGCGTGTATGTGCGAAAGTGCATCGGGGGTTCGAATCCCCCTCTCACCGCCATTCAAATATTTTCTTTTCTGAATTTAAAATCATCTTTTAAACTAATTTATTTTGAGATCTAGAATTTACGCTATTTTCTATTGTACAAAATATGCGTTGAATTGATTATTTTCGCTAAAAAAGTAAATGAGAAAAACAATAATAGATTGAGATGAGTTATGGCACGCCCTAAAGGATTCGAACCTTTGACCCACGCCTTAGAAGGGCGTTGCTCTATCCAGCTGAGCTAAGGGCGCATTTCAAGGGTTACATCTTTTGTATAGAATTTCGAGGGAAATATAAAAGAAGTGGTCGGCGAGATAGGATTTGAACCTACGACCCACTGGTCCCAAACCAGTTGCGCTACCAAGCTGCGCTACTCGCCGACGATTGAGCACAATTATAGTGAGCTTTTCTTTTCAGTCAATTAATTTTTTAGATTCCTCTTTCAACTGCTCAAAATTATTCCAGTTTTTTTAACCGCTCTTTTGTTGTCTTTGTAAAATAAGGCGTTGTCAGTTAAAATAGCAAACGTTTACTTAATGCCACCTTGAGGAAAAACGCATGACCGCCCAAATTATTTCAGGTACTGAACTATCAAAAAAAATCAAATCTGATGTTGCCAGTAAAATTGAACATTATCGTGCTCAAGGTAAACGTGCACCAGGACTTGCAGTAATTTTAGTGGGTGCAGATCCTGCTTCTCAAGTCTATGTGGGCAGTAAACGTAAAAGTTGCGAAGAGATTGGAATGGTCTCGAAATCCTATGATTTACCTGAAACCACGACAGAGGCGGAACTACTACAACTGATTGACCAATTAAATGCCGATGAAACCATTGATGGCATTCTTGTGCAACTGCCATTACCGGAGCAGATTAATAGTTCATTAGTGATTGAGCGTATTAGCCCTGAAAAAGATGTGGATGGATTCCACCCTTATAATGTGGGACGTTTATGCCAACGTATCCCAACTTTACGTGCTTGCACCCCTTATGGCGTGATGAAATTATTAGAAACAACAGGTATTGATTTACACGGTAAACATGCCGTGATCGTTGGGGCTTCAAATATTGTGGGGCGTCCAATGTCACTTGAATTATTATTAGCAGGCGCTACTGTCACAGTAACACACCGTTTCACCAAAGATTTAGAGCATCATATTCGTCAGGCGGATGTTTTGGTGGTGGCTGTGGGGAAACCTCGTTTTATTCCAGGCGATTGGATTAAAGAAGGGGCCACAGTCATTGATGTAGGGATTAACCGTATCAATGGCAAATTAGTGGGTGATGTGGAATATGATGTGGCGATACAAAAAGCGGCTTATATTACGCCAGTACCGGGTGGAGTCGGGCCAATGACAGTTGCCATGCTAATGTTTAATACACTTTATGCCTATGAGCATAACAATCAACTCGTTTAAGAAATGAAAAAAGTGCGGCTAATTTAACCGCACTTTTTGTCTTAATGTAATTTCAATCTTGGTTTTAAATAGTGGTTAAGTTTATCCACTAAAATAATCAAGCCAATCTTAATACATCCATGCAAAGCATGTTGATGCATACGATATAAAGATACATACGCAAACTGTGCAAATTTACCTTGAACAGTTAGTGGGTTTTTCCCAAATTTATTTGAAATGCTGCCCAATGCGGTAAAGCTTGAAAGAGAAACCAAGGTTCCTTTATCGTTGTATTTGAATGCTTTTAATGGTTTTTGCTCAAAAAGTGCAAAGATATTTTTTGCACAGGCTTTTGCCATTTGGTGTGCCGCTTGCGCTCTTGGCGGGACTAATTTACCGTTTGGTTGCATTAATGCCGCACAATCACCAATGGCAAAAATACTGTCATCTACCGTAGTTTGAAGGGTATCTTTTACCACTAATTGATTGATGCGGTTAAGCTCTAATCCATCGAATTGCTGTGTCACGGTTGAGGTGCGAACACCCGCCGCCCACACAATCAGATCAGCTTTGATTTCTTCGCCATCTTTGGTGATAAGTGTATTTGGTTGGGCTTCTGTGATCATCGTATTTAATTTCACATTTGCACCCATTTCTTGTAATTCATCTAATACCGCTGCAGATAAATTTTCAGGTAGAGCAGGCAATAATCGAGGCCCCGCTTCAACTAAGGTGACTTGCAAGCAAGAATTATCAATTTTACCGTAACCGTAAGAAGACAAGTCTTCAGTCGCATGATAAAGCTCTGCGGTTAATTCCACGCCAGTTGCACCACCGCCAACAATCGCAATATTGACTTTGCTCTCATCCACTAATTTTTGTTTAAATTCTTCTTCACCAATATCGTCTAATGCACGGTTTTCAGAGAATTTAAGGAATAATTCCAACATTCTTTGTTGAAAGCGAAGTGCTTGATCAGAGCTGTCTAAGAAAATACAGTTATCAGCGACGCCTTTTGTATTGAAATCGTTCGATTTACTACCGATCGCAATCACTAAGTAATCATAAGGAATACGACGCGCAACCACGAGCATATCGCCTTCTTGCCCATAAACAGGGGCAAGTTCAACATATTTCTGTTCACGATTGATGCGCGTGATCGAACCTTGTTCAAAGCTAAAATGGTGGTTTTTCCCGTGTGCACGATAGCTCAGAGAATCCGTGCCATCATCCATTACGCCTGTTGCAATTTCATGTAATAAAGGTTTCCACAAGTGGGTCGCATTGCGATCCACAAGCGTCACTTTAGCCTGTTTTTTGCGACCTAATTTATCGCCTAAAAATGTCGCTAACTCTATGCCGCCGGCACCACCGCCAACGATCACGACGTTTTTCATAAAGTACTCCTAAAAGCAAAATTGTTAAAAATGTTAAACTAATGTAATGATAGCATAACAAATAAACAAGACGAAAAAATTTAATGGAAATGACCGCACTTTATTGATGGCAGCGATCGTAAAGCGGTTGTAACTGTTGAATGGTTTTTGTGATAAATGAAACGGGATCAATTTGATGAAGTTCAGCTTTTTCAATGCTTTTCCCAATGCACCAAAAATCCTCATCTGAACGCAAGAGAAGATCTTTTTCAGAAATGCACTTTACTTGGCGAAAATCATCATATTCGCTTTCATCTTCTCGCCAAATATCAAAATCAGCAAATTGTTTGAAATCAAATTGATCAAGCCACTGATTATATTGTTGCACATTAATTTGTGAGCGATCTGCACGATAGCAATGCCAATCTAAACACACTCTTAGTCGGCGGCGATTTAGTAGCACAGAAAAGATTGCTGCAGAATTTTGGTTAAACTCGTATTTAAAATAAGCGAAGAAATGCGCCCGTACTTGCCAGCCATTGGTCCAGCTTTCAATATGCGGTTTAGCAAAAGGCGTGCCAAGTTGCTTTGCGACTTCTTGAATAATCGCTTTCCAGTTATCCCAATGTAATTTGTAATCCGCTTTAATCGCCGGAATATCTTCCGGGCAGAATTTTTTCATTTGGGCGAATTGGTAGAAAGGAATATTGAACAGTTCGCAAGATTCAGCCGTAAGCGAGAGCATAGCATTTCCTTAAAAATCACTGTAATTTTTGACCGCACTTTGCGTGAAGAACTGTTTATCTTCCCAACGCAACAGGGTCATTCGATTATTCCATACACAACCGGTATCCAAGGCATAAATACCTTCTGGAGTAGGCTCATCGACTAAACTTGCCCAATGCCCAAAGACAATGGGAATTTGTTTATAAAGTGGATTATCTAAATTAAACCAAGGCGTGAGCTCTGCTGGTGCATCTTTTAAAGGGGATTTACAAGCAAAATCAAAGCGATGATCTAAATAGCAAAAACGCATTCGAGTAAAAGCATTAATAATGTAACGATGACGCGCTAAGCCCTGTAAATCTGGCGACCAGCGATCAGGCTGTTCGGAATACATATTTTCAATAAGATAATGAAAATCGCCGTGCTGTAAAATCTGTTCAACTTCAGCTGCACAAGATTTCGCCGTTTCCAAATCCCAATCAGGCGAAATGCCTGCATGCGCCATCAGGAAGTTTAACTTTTCATTATGCACAAGTAATGGCTGATAGCGTAACCAATGAATCAGCTCATCAAAATCGGGCGCATTAAAAATGGCATCAACACGATCACGCGGTTTGACTTTTTTAATACCCATTGCGGTCGCAATTAAATGTAAATCGTGATTCCCTAGTACGGTTTGCGCTGCACTACCAAGTGATTTTACGAAACGAAGACATTCAAGTGATTTATCCCCACGCGCCACAAGATCCCCCACAAGATAAAGTTTATCTTGCGTAGGATTGAAATCTACACGCTCTAATAAAAGCTGTAATTCATCATAACAGCCTTGTAAATCACCAACGAAATAGGTTGCCATTTTTGACCGCTCTTTTACTCTTCTGAATCTAAGATTTCATCTTTATTAATATCAGCAGGAGGATTATCTGCCAACCAGTTCGCTAAACGGGCATAATCTGCGATAGCCAAATTTTCTGCACGTGCATTTAAATCAATACCAAGTGCGGTCAGATTTTCAGGAGAAAATAGTGTTGAAAGCGCATTACGCAATGTTTTACGGCGTTGATTGAACGCTTGGGAACAAACACGGTTCAGCCAATATAAATCTTTTACAGGGTGCGGCAATTCTTTATGTGGAATTAAACGCACAACGGCGGAATCCACTTTCGGTGCAGGTTTGAAGGCCGAAGGTGGCACTTCAAGCACAGGCATCACTTGGCAGAAATATTGCGCCATAATGGTTAAACGACCATAAGCTTTGCTATTTGGCCCTGCGCATAAGCGTTTTACCACTTCTTTTTGCAGCATAAAGTGCATATCTTGAATCACATCATGATACTTAAATAAGTGGAACATCAATGGGGTGGAAATGTTGTAAGGCAAGTTACCAAATACGCGTAATTTTTGCCCTTTTTCTGCTAAATTCTCTTTTGTATAAAGCTCACCAAAATCAAATTGCATCGCATCCGTTTCAATCACGGTGAGCTTTTGATGTAAAAATGGATGGTGACGTAAACGTTCTGCAAGGTCTCGGTCAAGCTCTACCACAGTCAGATGATCGACAAGTTCACCAACAGGCTCAGTTAATGCACCAAGCCCTGGGCCAATTTCTACTAAGAATTGATTCGGTTGCGGATGAATCGCTGCCACAATCCCTTGAATTACAGAGGTATCATGTAAAAAGTTTTGTCCAAAGCGTTTACGGGCGGTATGACCTAAGTGTTTTTTTGAATTCATAAAAATAGTCTAGTAAATGATAAAGTTTGTGGTTTATATCTTTAAATATCTAGCCACTCTGGTTTTATTTCTCTCGGGGAGATCTCATTAACATTGTCATGGTAATGAAGAATATGGCATGCATTCTTTGAATTAGGATGCCAATGCGTAAAATTTTCTTTGTCTTGCGAGTAAAAACAAATCATCGGTTTATTTAACCCGGAAGCAATATGAATAGTTGATGTATCAACTGAAATAAGTAGAGCACAATTTCTAATCAACTCAATTGTATGATAGATCGTTGTATGAGGATTTGGATAAACAAATACATCATTAAATTGGTTAGCGATTTTACTTAAATGCTCATGAGTATCGGGTGTTGAGAGTAAGACTAATGGACATTTATGATGACTTATAATATATGCTAAGTAATCTATAATGTGAGTATCGTTAAATTTTCTATTTTTCCCCGCACCATAGAAGTTCATTGTAATAAAGTTATTTAACTGGTTATCAGTAATAAACTGAAGGATTTCTTCTTTGGTTGAGCCATCTTGTGGAATATCATAGCTATCATCACTTAGAGTGATATTTGACTGAGCTAAAGCCTCTTTGTAAATTTCTGAAAAATGGCCGTCTTTAGTAATATTTATATTAAAAATATTATAATCTGCTTTTCTATAGCCGATATAATTGCGGGCATTGATTATTCTCAATAGCAATAAGTCTCGGTTTCTAAGCACGATGGTAGGGTCAATGACAACATCGTATCTCTCTTTTCTAATAAATAGCGCCGTCTTGATGTAGTCGAGAATGTTTCTTTTCTTTACAAGATAAATCTCATCAATGTTATGGTTTCTTTGAAACAGATAAGCGTTCTGTTTCGTGCAGATGACACCAATTTTTATCAAAGGGTTAAATTTCTTTATCTCCCGAAAAACAAAAGAACTCACGATATAATCGCCAATTTTCCCATCTTGTCGCAAAAATAAGAAACTCTTAGGATGTTCTACACTTTGGGGATTGTTGGATCTTGATGATTTATCGAGTATCCATTTCCCCACTTTTAACCTTAGGGCTTTTAGCTTATTCATATCGATGCTCAATTTGATTTATTTCTGAATCAGAACTGAGTCCTCTAAATACACAAGGAGGTTCAACGCCATAAGCACGAATATATGTTTTTTGAATTAACCCCGTCAAATAGTCTGCTGGCATCCTTATAGGATAAGCGTAGTTAAGCAATTTCTTAGCACCGGATAGTGTAATTAAATAAGCGGTTGCATAGATAATGCATCTTCTTGAGTTTTTTAAACTAATTACAATTATTTTAGGTATCGCCATAAATAACCCTTGGGTTGAAGTCATTGGTTTACATACAAATTGACGAAAATCTGAGTAGAGTTTGCTTTAGCCTCTTTCGATAGAACAGTCCTCTTGGAAAGTGGACGCCATATAAGGCTTAGATCTTACTGGTTTCGAATGCTAAATTAAATTTTCTACCAGGTCTACTTTTTAAAATATTATAATCGAATTATTGAAAAAATAATGGGGATTTCAACAAAATACTATTTTAATCTTTCGTCTAACATTAAAAACGGCTATAATTCGCCCGTTTTTCATTTATAGCCGCAAAAAGTGCGGTCAAAAAAATCATAATTTTAGAGGATAAAATGGCAAAAGAAGATTGCATTGAAATGCAAGGCACAATTTTGGAAACCTTACCAAATACCATGTTCCGCGTTGAGTTAGAAAATGGTCACGTGGTGACAGCACATATTTCTGGCAAAATGCGTAAAAACTATATTCGTATCTTAACGGGCGATAAAGTAACCGTAGAAATGACACCTTATGACTTGAGCAAAGGTCGTATCATTTTCCGTAGCCGTTAATTTAGAAATAAAAGAAAAGCCGATATGTTGATATCGGCTTTTTTTGTTTGAAAAGCGTACAAATTATTTGAAGTCTGGAAAAAAATCTGTATAATCAGCGCCCTTAGCCACGTTCATTTTTTCGTTCCTTGCCTTTGCAGATTGGTGGCTAATCTACGTCAAAGGCTGATTAACCCGTAAGGAGCAGTAATGCGTCACTACGAAATCGTGTTTATGGTTCATCCGGACCAAAGCGAGCAAGTACCAGGTATGATCGAACGTTACACAGGTTCTGTTAAAGAAGCTGGTGGTCAAGTTCATCGCCTAGAAGATTGGGGTCGTCGTCAATTAGCGTACCCAATTAACAAATTACACAAAGCACACTACGTGCTTATGAATGTAGAAGCGCCTCAACAAGTCATCGACGAGCTAGAAACGACTTTCCGTTATAACGATGCTGTATTACGCAGTCTTGTTATCCATACTAAGCACGCCGTAACCGAAGCGTCCCCAATGAAAGCGGCTAAAGAAGAACGTAAACCTTTAGCTGAAGTTGAAAACAACGATTTTGAGGATGCTGAAGAGTAATTCAAAACTTGATAATCGCTTCTCGTTAATCGGCACCGTGTGTCAATTACCCAAGCGAAAAAAAAGCCCTAACGGGATTGCGCATTGCCAGTTTTGGCTGGAACATCGTTCCGAACAAGTCGAAAGTGGTTTATCACGCCAAGCGTGGTTAAAGATGCCAGTTCAAGTCAGTGGCAATCAGTTAATAGAAAAAACTCAAAGCATTACGGTCGGCAGTAAACTTCTTGTGGTGGGGTTTATTACTTCACATAAAACCTCAAATGGTTTAACGCAGTTAGTATTGCATGCCGAGCAAATCGAATTTATAGATTAGGAGACAGCCAAATGGCACGTTATTTCCGTCGTCGTAAGTTCTGCCGTTTCACAGCGGAAAATGTTGTTGAAATCGATTACAAAGATATCGCTACATTAAAGAACTACATTTCTGAAAGCGGCAAAATTGTACCAAGCCGCATTACCGGTACTCGTGCGAAGTACCAACGCCAATTAGCACGCGCAATCAAACGCGCTCGTTATTTAGCGTTATTACCTTACTCTGATTCTCATCACAATTAAGAAGGAGTTAGGAAATGCAAGTAATTCTTTTAGATAAAATCGTTCACCTCGGTAACGTAGGTGATCAAGTTAATGTTAAATCTGGTTTCGCTCGTAACTTCTTAATCCCACAAGGTAAAGCAGTTATGGCAACTAAAGCTAACATTGAACACTTTGAAACACGTCGTGCAGAGTTAGAAGCAGCGGCAGCAGCAAGTTTAGCAGCAGCTCAAGCTCGCGCAGCACAAGTGACTGCATTAGGTTCTGTTACTATCGCATCTAAAGCAGGTGAGGAAGGTCGTTTATTCGGCGCAATCACTACTCGTGATGTAGCAGAAGCAGTAACTGCAGCAGGCGTTGAAATTGCGAAAAGCGAAGTTCGTTTACCAAACGGTCCAATCCGTACTCTTGGTGACCACGATGTTCGTTTCCAACTTCACGGCGAAGTATTTGCAACATTAGATGTTATCGTTGTTGCAGAATAATTATCAAAGTTTTTGATAAAAGAAAACCCGACGTAATGTCGGGTTTTTGTTTATACAGATTTAGAAAAATATTTTTTCTTAGTCAAAGATAATATCTCAAATTATTTAAATTTATCTGCATATTTTTCACTATTAATCCAAGAATGATCTTGTTCCCAAGTAAACCGCCATTTTCTTACAGGACCAGACATAACATTTAAATAATAATTGTCATAACCTGCAATAGTTGCGACCGGATGGTATCCTTTTGGTACTTGAACAACATCCCCATCATACACAGCCATACATTCATCTAGTGAACGATCATCAGTATACACTCGTTGTAATGCAAAACCCTGTGATGGTGAGAAACGATGATAGTAGGTTTCTTCCAAATAGGTTTCAGTCGGAGAGTTTTTATCATCGTGTTTATGGCTAGGGAAAGAACTCGTATTACCTTCATCTGTAAATACCTCGACAACCAATAAGGCATCTGCAGTTTCAGTTTCAGGGAGAATATTATGTACTAAGCGTTTATTATTTCCATATCCGCGTTTTTCTACACCAACATCCTCTGGTTTAATTAAACGAATTGGTAAACTACCTTGACTTGGTGCTCTACAAACAGCCAATTCTAAATAACTTTCAGCTTTGATTTGTACTTTTTGTTGGTGTGGAACATAGACTGAATAAGGTGGAATCCGCTCAAATGGAGAGGTGCGATTACCAATATGCTCGAAAGTGGCTTGGGATGTAACAATAGTAGCCTTACCAGCGATGAGAACAAAACAGGTTTCAGTATTTTCAGTATCAAAAGTTAGTTCTTGCTCTTCTTGTAGATGGTACATTTCAAAACCAACGTACTCCCAATTCGCTGTTTTTGGGGTGATTTTTTGTACTTCACCATTCTTTTCAGGATGATCTTTTCGTGATTTGGATAGTAAATAGCTCATTTCATGCTCCTAAAATAGCCGAATAACCTCTTAAGATAATACTCTGTTCACTAAATTAATCTAGCGAGATTTCTAAAAAATCAGACATAGATCACATAAATGAAATAAAAAGTTCAAATTAATTATTTTTGCATTTAAATTTTCAAAATAGAGATCTACTATGGGATTGTATATAAAATCCATAAGGATGAGTATGTGTAATTTATAAGCTTAGTCTGTAAGCTAACAATAGAATATTCATCAGGAGGGGGAGTATGGACATTGAACTAAGAAATAGATACTTATTTTCTCAAAAGTTAGTTAAAGAAGTTGGGAAAATTGCACTTGATTTTTACCTTAATCGTAATGAGTTAAAAATCGAATGTAAGAAAGGTGATTTGCAAGATCAAGTTAGTATTGCAGATAAAACTGTTGAAGCAAAAATCAAAGATGCACTGAAAAAACACTTTCCTCAAGATGGTTTTTTGGGGGAGGAATCTGGTGCTGAAAATTTAGCCTGTGAGTACTGTTGGGTAGTAGATCCTATTGATGGAACTAGTTCATTTTTATATGGCTTAAATGCTTGGTGTATTTCTATTGCAATTCTACACAAAAATCAGATTGTTTGTGGCGTGATTTTTGATCCTGTTCATAATGAGCTGTTCAGAGCAATGAAAGGATATGGCGCGTTTTTGAATGACCATCCTATTCGTACATCTTCTTCTATTTCATTAAAAGAGGGATTAATAGGATTAGGAGTATCTCACCGGATTCATCCTAATACATTTACGCCTGTGTTAAATCATATTTTACTCGATGGTGGGATATTTATTCGTAATGGTTCAGGAGCATTAATGTTAGTGTATGTGGCTGCTGGTCGCTTGATTGGGTATTTTGAACCACATATTAATGCATGGGATGTTTGTGCTGCCATTATTATTGTTCAGGAAGCTGGAGGTTATGTGAATAACTTCCTTGAAAAAGATGGATTGTTAAAGGGTAATTATATATTAGGTTGTTGCACAGAAGAACTGTTTCTAAGACTTAACCGTATTATACGTGTTAATGACTAATAATGTGCACCAATGATATCTACATTTTCGTTAATAAAAAGGAGTTTTATATGAAAGACTTACTTTATAAATATGGATTTACTCCCGTTTCATTTTTCCAACTTATTCTAATTACTGTAAATGCTCAGCTAATTTATGCTTTTTGGGATATCCGAAATAGTGTTCCAGGTGGATTTCCTGCCGCATTAGGTGTGACAGACCAAGAAGCTGGTTATTTGTATTCAATGCAAGGACTTGTAATTATTCTAGGTACAATAGCATTAGGTTGGGTTGGCGATCGATTTTCTATACGAAGTATTATGCTGTTGTCTACTATTGGTGTTGGTGGTATATCTCTCTTTCTTACAATTTGCTCGCCAGGATTAAGTATGCCTGTGCTACTTGCATGTTTTTTTTCTATGTTATTTTTTAGTGAAGTGTTATTCAAACCAGCTAATTTTAAGGCTTTAAGAATTTCAACTTCAGAAGAGCATCAAGGTGCTGCATTTGGGTTATTTGAATTTGGTCGAGGTCTATTGGCTTTTCTTATTTCATTACTATGGACAGCCATGCTCTATTATCAGGCTAGCCCAAAAGCTATGATGATGACAAGCTGTGTTATTGTGATTGTTACAGGGCTCGCCGTCTTCTTTGTCGTACCGAAGGGACAAAAGGTTGGAGATGATACTCAAGCAAATAGTACAAAAGAAGCCTTAAGTGGTGTTTGGCAAGTTGCAAAGTTACCAGTTGTTTGGATTGTTGGGGTTAATGTATTTTGTATCTATGGGGCATTTGTTGCGGCAGGTACTTATTTTGCTCGCTTCTTACAAGGGGGGTATGGAACCAGTGCTGTAGCTGCGGCTGTATTTGCAACTGTTGTGATAGCATTGCGAATGCTGCCTTTAGTATCAACAGTATTAGTTGAAAAAGTTTTCGATTCTACAGCTCATTTTATGAGATTAATGCAGGTAATACTTACTGTAATACTGTTAGCAATTTCATTTATATTTTTTAGTAACCATCCTGATATTTCTTTATATGCAAATGGCTATTTGCCTAATCAAGCACCGGATAATCTTATTTCTCCTTCAATGTTCTGGAGTTTAATTGTATTAATGTTATCTGCTTCAGCATGTATTTTTATGATTAGAGGAGTTTATTATGCACCTATTGGTGAGTTAGGGGTAGCTAAAAAGCATTCCTCTGCAGCAATGTCTTTTGCGATTACTATTGGTTATTTCCCCGCATTGTTGGCGCCTATTTTATTAGGTGGACTTGTAAAATCTCCAGACAAAGATGCTGCAGGTCAAATTATTCGTTCTTATCTAACAGATACTCAGATTCTAGGATGGGCATTTTTAGGGCTTGCAGTATTGGTTGCTCTATCAATTCTTATGTCTCATATTTTAATTAAATTAAAACAGAACAGATCTTAAAATTTAAATACAGGTTAGAGTCTTATGGATAAATTAATTAATGGAAGAAATTGGATATCTTTTTGTGATTCTGGGTTATATATTTCAGAATTACTGATACCGGGTACACACGATACAATGACAGCTAGTTGCCAGCAGAGATACTATAAAACACAACATTTATCTCTTGAGGAACAACTATCCTGTGGTGTGCGGTTTTTAGATATTAGATTAAGACAAGAGATGGTTGCCGCTCACAGAGAATGGATAAGCCACATTACATTTGATCAAATCATTAAAAATTGTCATGATTTTTTACAACAAAATTCCAAAGAGTTCATTTTGATGCGTATTCAAAATGCCAATGAGAATAAGGATGACTTTGAGGCGTATGGCGTATCTTTGTTAGAGAAAATAAGTCAGTATTCATCCATGTTCTATTTTTGGACTGAGAATGAGTTAGATATGGAGGGAAATCCTAAATGGCCTAGGGTTGAAGATGTAAGAGGAAAAATTATTGCTTTAGAATGTTCTCCTGTTCAATTTAAATTTAATCGTTTAGAAAACAAATTCTGGGCAGCAAACTGGCATTCTAACCCTAATATAGAATTGCAAGATTTGTGGGATGGTCCAACTATTCATCAAAAACAGGAGGCAGTTGAACATCTTATCCAAAATAGTGTAAATATTCCACCAGATAAGCTCATTCTTAATCATATTAGTGCAACTAATGGGGAATTGGGTTTTCCTGATCTTTATGCTGAAAATTTAAATCCATATACACAAATATTTTGGAAAAGTAAGCAGGGGATTAGAGGGGTTCAAATTTATGATTTTATTGATCCAAGCTTGGCTAGAGAAGTTTTTATGCTAAATCATTAGCAGGATGAAATCCTTCTAGATTATCCTTTTTAGTTAATTGTTGAATAAGATATACGGCAATTCAAATTCTATGAGGCGATACATTCCAATAGGTGTATCGCTTTTTTATTTTTAAAATCAGACATAGATCACAAAATGAAATAAAAAGTTCAATTTTAATCAAAAATGGATTGAAGAGTTCGATTTGTTGCCTTAATCTATGTTAACCCTAGATAGTGAATATTGTTTTTATGCAAGTTGTTATTCATTTGTCGCATCTTAATTTCTGAAACTGTATGAAGGAGTTCAAAATGGAAACTGTTTATAACTTTATTAATGGTAAACAAGTGCCAAGCAGAGGGACAAAAGCGCATCCAATTTATAATCCTGCAACAGGTGAGCAAATTCGCCAAGTGATTATGAGTACTCCGGATGATGTAAATGAAGCTATCGAAGTAGCACATAAAGCTTTTGCTGATTGGTCAGCGACCTCTCCGCTACGTCGTGCCCGGATTATGTTTAAATTTAAAGAATTGTTGGAAAGAGATTGGGATTCATTAGCTCGTTTAATTGTAGAGGAGCATGGTAAAGTTTATTCTGATGCTTGTGGTGAGTTGACTCGTGGTTTGGAAGTTGTTGAATTCTCATGCGGTATTCCTCATTTATTAAAAGGTGAATTTTCAGAGCAAGCAGGACGCGGCATCGATATTCATTCATCTTTGCAACCACTAGGGGTAACTGTTGGTATTACGCCGTTTAACTTCCCTGCAATGGTTCCAATGTGGATGTTCCCAATTGCATTAGCTTGCGGTAATACTTTCATTTTAAAACCAGCTAAAGCAGATCCTTCCTTATCTATTCGTTTGGCTGAACTGTTAAAAGAAGCAGGTTTACCAGATGGCGTATTTAATGTTGTACATGGTGATCGCAATGATAATGAAATTTTATTGCGTGATCCGCGTGTTCATGCTGTGAGTTTTGTGGGTTCTACACCTGCAGCAGCACATGTATATAAAGTTGGTTCTGAATTTGGTAAACGTGTACAAACTTTTGGTGCGGCGAAAAATCATGCATTAATTATGCCTGATGCAGATATTGAATCTACCGCAAATGCTTTATTAGGTGCGGCATTTGGTGCTGCGGGTGAACGTTGTATGGCGCTAGCATTGGCTGTTACGATTGATGATGAAACTGCAGATAAATTAGTGGCAGCTTTAAAACCAAAAGTAGAAGCACTTCGTTATGGTCCAGGTATTCCAAAAGATGGTGAAAAAGAGATGGATTTTGGTCCATTAATTACTCAGCAACATCTCAACAATGTGACAAATTACATTACAACCGGTGTGGAAGAAGGTGCAACACTTATTGTTGATGGTCGAGGTAAAAAACCAGTTGGTCATGAGAATGGTTTCTTTATCGGTGGTTCCTTATTTGATAATGTCACTTCCGATATGGTGATTTATAAAGAAGAGATCTTTGGACCTGTATTGGGTATTGTCAGAGCAAAAAGCTTTGAAGAAGCAATGAAGTTAATTAATGAACACCCTTATGGAAACGGTACAGCTATCTTTACCTCTGATGGTGGTGCTGCTCGTGAGTTTGCATATCACGTTCAGGCTGGTATGGTGGGTATTAACGTGCCAATTCCAGTACCAATGTCATTCCATTGCTTCGGTGGTTGGAAACATTCATCTTACAGTACCTTGAACGTTTATGGACCAGACGGTGTTCGTTTCTATACGAAGATGAAAACAACAACAACACGTTGGCCAAATAAATATGTAATTGAAAATGCTGCATTTAGTATGCCGACACTTTAATTAACATAATTTTTTAAATCATGAAGAGGAGATAATCGCATTGAGGACGTTATCTCCTCTTGTTCTATGCAATAAATAGTAAGGATATCGTATGAAACAGGTTCGAATTGGTTTGGTTGGTACTGGATATATAGGTCGTTGCCATGCTATTGCTTATGCTCAGGCACCAACAGTATTTCCACTTGACGCTGAATTGGTTCTGGAATATTTAGCCGAGATTACACCTGAATTAGCAGAGAAAAAGGCAAAAGAATTCGGTTTTAATCGTTTTACGGGCGATTGGAGGGATATTGTGCAAGATCCAAATGTGGATGTAGTAGATATTTGCACTCCAAACTTTCTTCATAAAGAAATTGCATTAGCAGCCATTGCCAATGGTAAACATGTTTACTCTGAAAAACCGCTAGCTCTCACTGCAGAAGATGCCAAATTAATGTATGAAGCGGCGAAGAAAGCAAATGTTAAGACCTTGGTTGGGTTTAATTACATAAAGAATCCAACTACTCAATTAGCCAGAGAAATTATTGCTAATGGTGAAATTGGAGAAGTAGTACATTTTTATGGTACTCATAATGAAGATTACTTAGCTAATGAAAATACACCATTGGATTGGCATTGTGTGAAAGAAAAAGCAGGACTAGGTGCATTGGGAGATTTAGCCGCTCATATTGTGCAGATGTCTCAGTATTTATTAGGGCAGGATATTCGTGCTGTTATTGGAGATATGCAAACAGTAATTAAAAATCGCCCAAATCCTCATAATTTACAAGAACGTTTAGATGTTGAGAATGAAGATCAGGCGACAGCCTTGGTTCGATTTGATAATGGATGCATGGGAACGATTGAAACGTCTCGAATTGCTTGTGGACGAAAAATGGGACTGAGCTATGTGATTACGGGAACAAAAGGTAGTATTTCTTATACTCAAGAAAGAATGGCTGAATTAAAGCTTTATTTACATGATGAAGATCCAGCAAGACAAGGATTTAAAACAATCCTTACTGGACCATTGCATCCTGATTACAAGAATTTTTGTGTGAGCGCAGGTCATGGCATTGGTTTTAACGATCAGAAAACGGTGGAGATTAGAGATTTAGTAAATGGTTTAGCTTCACCTGAAGGTGTTTTATATCCTGATTTTGAAGAAGGATATAAGGTGTCTCGCGTGTTAGATGCAATAGCATTATCGCATCACCAAAAACGTTGGGTTAATGTGGAAGAAATAGCGTAATTCGATGAGGGGCATTCAATTATAGTGCCCCTTATTTTTTATTATTAATCGGAAGATTTTGCGAATAGTAAATATTTTCGACTAAAAAGTAAGATCTACTTCACACTTTCAAAAAATGATAGTTGCAGAAAATCTTCTTTTAATGATATAGATAGCATTGGATGATTTATTCCAATTTGTACCTTGATGAAATTTATATTCGCATACTGCGAGAGTATAGCTGTATTTCAATCTTTGTTATTTGTTTAACTAATAAAGGGAGTAGCATTATGAAAAAAACATTGCTTGCGTTACTTTGTGGTGGAGTTTTATTAACGTCTCAAGCTGTTATCGCTAAAAATGTTGTGATTGGTGCACCAATGGTTGCCTTTTCTGATAAATGGCAAACCTATCTTCAAGATGCCATTCGTGAGTTTGATAAAGCACATGATGATGTGGAAATTAAACTCGCAGATGCGAATGGTGATCCCGCTCGTTTATTAAATGATGCAGAAACATTTATCGATCAAAAAGTTGATGCATTACTTGTTGTTCCAACAGATCCAAATATTGTTAAGGTTATTGGCAAAAAAGCTAAACGAGCCGGTATCCCTCTCAT
>NZ_CALJRX010000028.1 GCF_937976265.1 uncultured Haemophilus sp. | reverse complement strand
CTTCATCAAAATGATGGAAATGCAACTCTTGTGGATATTCCGCAAAAGTCGATACACTGCCCTCACCTTTTCCTTGTTGAATTTGCTCAGCAAGTTGTTTAATGCCCGAATCATCTCGGAAACGGCGACTAAAGGTTAAATGACAAATGGCATCACGCAACGGACTATGCTCCCCCCCAGTTGGCACAGTATAGCCTGTTGTTGCATGGATATAATCAGCTTGAATAGGGCTATAATCTTGCGTTAAAAATTGTGCAATTTCACCTAATACTGCCCCCGCTTCTACTGAAGCTAATTGAGCTTGGTCACCCAATAAAATCAAACGCGTTTCGGGTTTCAACGCTTGCACCAGTTTCGCCATCATAGGCAAATCAATCATTGAGGTTTCATCCACCACCAATACATCAATTTGCAGTGGATTATGTGCATGATATTTCACGCTATCGGTAAAAGGTCGAACGCCTAGTAAGCGATGCAAGGTTTCTGCGGTTTTAGGAATGGATGCGCGTAACTCATCTGAAATCGGCATTTGTGCCAAAGCGTTTTCGATAGATTCTGTTAAACGAGCCGCGGCTTTTCCTGTTGGCGCAACCAATTTAATATGAAGTTTTCCACCAAATAATTCCTGTAATACACATAACAAACGAGTGACTGTCGTGGTTTTCCCTGTTCCCGGTCCACCTGTAATCACAGAAAAGGGGCTTTTTACCGCCGTTGCGACGGCGACTTTTTGCCAATCAACTTGCGCTTGTTGTTGAGGGAAATAACGATCTAATAATTCCCGAATTTGTTGCGGTTCTACCGATAAAGTGCGGTCATTTTTCAAGGCGTTTTTAATATATTGCGCAACGCGGAATTCATCTTGCCAAGCGCGATAGAAATAAATCGCCCCAAATTGAAATGCGAGAGGCGCAATCTGATTTTCAGGATCTTGTGTAAAAGCAATATGCCCCGCTAAGGTTGATTGCCATTTTGATACAGGAAGTGAATCAATCTTTTCATCGATAAGCGCTAAAAAATTCGTTTCAGTATGACGATAAGCCAAGCCAAATAAATTACGTTCTAAAAAGCGGTCTAACACACAACAAGTATTGCCTTGCGTATAGCTCCAGTTGCAAAGTGCGGCTAATAAAATCGCTAAATTTTGTACAGGTTCGACATAGCCTTTATCTTTTTGTTTATCCGCAATTAATTGAGCAAAATAATAATCGCCTTGAGTAATCACACCTTGTTCTTGCAAGGATTTTAATAGGCTTAACATTAAAATAATTCCTCTAATTGTTGGATTAATTGCCAATCTGGTTTATCAAAAAAGATGCCCGATTGTGGCGAACCATTCATTCCTCGTAAAAATGCATAGACCACACCACCAAAATCTCGGTTGTAATCATAGTGAAGCAAACGTGTTTTTAAATAACGGTGTAATGCCACCACATACAACAAGTATTGCCAATCATAGTGATGTTCTAACATGGCTTTTTTCAATGCAGCTTGATCGTAATCCTTTAATGTCTCACCCAAGAAATTCGATTTGTAATCAAGCAAATAATATTTACCTTGATGACAGAAAACTAAGTCCATTGTGCCTCGCACCATGCCTTGAATATCATCAAACTGTAACGGTTCTGATGGCAAATGATGTAAGGTTGCTAACGCTCGGTTAAAACCAGCGACATCAAAATGGCTTGAAATATTGAGATAAAACGCCAACTCTTTTAAGCATTGTTTTTCGTTAATCTGAGCAAGGGTAAGATCATTATTTGGCAAAATTGGTGTGCTGAGTATTTGTGCAAACCACTGTTGGACTGCTGCAAATTGCTCTTCGGCAAGATTCAAATCCTGACATAATTTTTCAATGTTTTCTTTCTCTGCCAGTTGAGCAAAAGGCACCTTTTCAAAATAACGATGCAATAAAGTACCGATTTGTGTTCCCCGAGGGAAATCTAAAACCATTTCATCGTTATCATGAGCAAGTGCGGTCAGATTTTCAGTGATATTTTCTATTGAAATCGATGCATCATAATCTTTCGCATCATCAAAAATGAGCGATTTTTTCACCGCACTTTCATTCAAATAAGCTTTGCGTTGATGTGTTTGTTCTATGCCACTAAAGCTCGTCACTCGCCAATCTTGTTCAATTTCACCTTGGAAAATTTCCGCACTTAAATTGTCTTGAGAAACATTTAAAGTAAGTGGTTCACTGGCTTGTAACACATCGGTTAATTCAATCGCTACATCATTTGGTAAACGTTGCTTAAATTTTTCCAATAACGGTTGGGTATCCCAATTATTTGGCAAATTGAGTTTTCGACCAATTTCACCTTGCGTTAAAACATACAATAACGCATTCCATTTTTTATCAAAGGCTTTCGGTAACACAAAGGCCATTTGATATTTTGCTCGGGTTAATGCCACATAAAGCAAACGCAATTCTTCCGCAAAAACTTCTTCTGTTAAATCATCCAAGTGTTGATCTTGCATGTCCCACAAAGTTTTGTTTTGTTTCTTATCGTAATATAAATTAAATAGTTTCTTTTTAGTTGGGTCTTTTGCTGCATTTCCTAAAAATGGCAACCAAACCAAATCATATTCCAACCCTTTGGATTTATGGATAGTCACAATCTTCACTAACTGACGTTCGCTTTCTAAACGAATTTGTGCTTCTTGACGACCATTATCTTGAATTTGCTTTTCAAACCAACGCAATAATGCGGCTTCACTTTCATTTAATGCGGCTGCTTGCTGTAAAATTTCAGCTAAATGTAATAAATCCGTCAGCTTTCGTTCGCCATCAGGCCGAGATAAGAGTTTTTCTGTGATATTTTCAGCTAAAAGTAAATGGTGCAACATCGGCAATACGCCTTGGCGTTGCCAAATTTGTTGATACTCTGCGAATTTTTCAGCCCAACGTTGCCACTGAATTTCATCATGATGAATTTGGTGAATTTCAGCGGCATTTAAGCCGAAAAGTGCGGTCGCAATGGCATTCAAAATTGGGCGTTCCGTCACACTCAAACAAGCTTGCAAAATCAAGGCCAGTTCTTTTGCTGTATTACTCTCAAAGACATTTCCCCTATCCGAAAGGTAAACCGAAGCAATACCGAGTGCTTGCAATTCTTTTTTCACCAGATCGGCTTCGGTATAACCACGCACCAAAACGGCAATATTTTCTGCTCGCAATGTTTGATTTTCCGCTTTGCTTTCATTCGGAAAAACAACCGGATTTTCAGCCGCACTTTTTAACCATTGCTGAATCGATGTTGCGCAAGCTTTCGCATAATCTTGCTGGGTGGATTCGTCTTTATCATTAATGTAAAAACGGAAGGCTGGCTCAGGCTGATTATTTAACTGAAAAACAAGATTCTTCTTGGCTGCACCGACATTTAAAAATTCAATATTTTCATAAATAAAAGGCGCATTTTTAAAATCAAATAATCGATTTACCCCTTCCACTAAAGGTTGGGATGAACGGTAGTTTGTACCTAAGTTGAAACGTTCATTCGCTTCTTTTGCTGCTTTTAGATAAGTGAAAATATCGGCACCACGGAAACGATAAATCGCCTGTTTTGGGTCCCCGATCATCATAAAGCCAACATTGCCAGATGCGCTTTCATTACGATAAATTTTCGAGAAAATTTGATACTGCAACGCATCCGTATCTTGGAATTCGTCAATCATGGCAAAAGGATATTGAAAACGAATTAACTCCGCTAACTGTTCACCGCCCTCACCATGTAATGCTTCTTTCAATAAGCGTAATAAATCATCAAAGGATTTTTCAGGATGATTCGCTTTGTATTCAAGGAGTTTCTTTTGAATACCTTGACGATAGTGATAGAGAATGATTTTTTTAAATAAATCACTTGGTTGA
>NZ_CALJRX010000027.1 GCF_937976265.1 uncultured Haemophilus sp. | reverse complement strand
GGTTGCCAGCCTTTGGCATCTTGCTCGGTACGGCGTTTTGCTAATTCTTCATCGCTGATTTTAAGATTAATCGAGCGATTTGGAATATCAATTTCGATAATATCGTCATCATGTACTAAACCGATGGCTCCGCCAGAAGCTGCTTCAGGAGAGGCATGACCAATAGATAAACCAGATGTACCGCCAGAGAAACGACCATCTGTTAATAAAGCACATTTTTTACCTAAGCCCATGGATTTTAAGTAGCTGGTTGGATAAAGCATTTCTTGCATACCCGGGCCGCCTTTTGGACCTTCGTAACGGATAATCACAACGTGACCTTCTTTAACTTTGCCACCTAAAATACCGGCTACTGCGTCTTCTTGGCTTTCAAATACGATAGCACGGCCTGTGAATTTCCAGATAGACTCATCTACACCCGCCGTTTTTACGATACAACCGTCTTTAGCAATGTTTCCGAACAATACGGCTAGACCACCTTCTTGAGAAATGGCATTTTCTTTGTTACGGATACAACCACTTACACGGTCATCATCTACGCTATCCCAACGACAATCTTGTGAGAAGGCTTGCGTGGTGCGAATACCTGCAGGACCAGCACGGAAGAATTTGTGTAATTCTTCGTCTTTGTTACGAATAATATCGTATTGATTTAATTGTTCTTCTAGTGTTGTTCCTAGCACAGTTTTGGTGTTGCGATGGATTAAACCCGCACGATCTAATTCGCCCAATAAACCCATGATACCGCCCGCACGATGCACATCTTCCATGTGGTATTTATTGGTATTTGGCGCAATTTTGCTTAAGCAAGGGACAACGCGTGATAAGCGGTCAATATCTGCCATTTTGAAATCTACGCCAGCTTCTTGAGCAGCTGCTAATAAGTGTAAAACGGTATTACTTGAACCACCCATCGCAATATCTAAACTCATAGCATTTTCAAAGGCCTCAAAGGTGCCAATTGAACGTGGCAACACGCTTTCATCATCTTGTTCATAATAGCGTTTGCAAAGCTCAACAATTTGACGACCTGCTTTTAAGAATAATTCTTTACGGTCAGCATGGGTCGCTAACATCGAGCCATTGCCCGGTAAAGATAAACCTAATGCTTCGGTTAAGCAGTTCATTGAGTTAGCGGTAAACATCCCTGAGCAAGAACCACAAGTTGGGCAAGCACTTCGCTCAATCGCATCAATACGCTCATCACTTACATTTGGATCTGCCGCTTCAATCATCGCATCCACTAAGTCTAAGCGAATAAGCTGATCAGATAATTTCGTTTTACCCGCTTCCATTGGGCCGCCTGAAACGAAGATAGTTGGAATATTCAAACGCATTGCCGCCATTAACATTCCTGGGGTGATTTTGTCACAGTTGGAAATACATACCATCGCATCTGCACAGTGAGCATTGACCATATATTCCACGCTATCTGCGATTAAATCACGGCTTGGTAAGGAATAAAGCATCCCACCGTGCCCCATCGCGATACCGTCATCCACCGCAATAGTATTGAATTCTTTTGCTACGCCGCCAGCTTTTTCAATTTCAGCTGCAACCAGTTGTCCCATATCTTTTAAATGAACATGCCCTGGTACGAATTGGGTGAAAGAGTTCACCACCGCAATAATCGGTTTACCAAAGTCATTTTCTTTCATCCCTGTTGCACGCCATAAGGCACGTGCACCTGCCATATTACGACCTTGAGTACTGGTCGCTGAACGTAGTTTTGGCATAAATAATCTCTCCAAGTA
>NZ_CALJRX010000026.1 GCF_937976265.1 uncultured Haemophilus sp. | reverse complement strand
CCCGCATTCTAGCAAGCAAACTGACGGCAATAATAATGACTAATGAACCAATCCAGAAATTCAGACTAGGTACGTTATCCCAAAATAGCCAGTCACAGATGCTGGAGAAAATCACGCCAGTAAAAGCAAAAGGCGTGATGACATTGGCGGGGGCGTATTTAAAGGCGCGAGTGAGTAATAATTGGAAAATAAGACCGAATCCGCCCACTAAAAGTAACAGCGTAAATCCGTGCAGTGTTGGCATTTTCCACTGTGCAATAAAAAAGAGTGGCAATAAAATCGAGCCTAATAAGTGAAAGTAAAACACGATATTTTTAGGTGAGTTGTGTTTATTGAGCTCTTGTAAGCTGATAAATGCCATCGCAGCCAAGACGGCAGCACCTAACGCATAGCCTACATGGAGAGGATTGATATTCATTGAGCCGTTGGTCAGCATAATGATGGATACACCGACAAACCCCATAAAACTGCAAGCTAATACTTTTAATGGCGTTCTGACTTTAAAGAAAAACAGCAGTAAAGGCACAAAAAGTGTGGACGTATTCATCAATAAAATTGCAATGGAAATCGGTAAATATTTAATGGCGTAGAAAGTTAACAACATACTGGCAATGCCAGCGAGGTTGCGCAAAACGAGAAACTTCCATTGCGACATATCGACTTTAAAATCTCCATCTTTAATTAAAAAGGGCAGGAGAAACACAAAGCCAATAAAGAAACGGGAAAATAAAATTTCACTGGACGGTAATTCATCAGAGGCGTATTTTACAAAGACGCCCATTAAGGCAATGCTGATGTAAGCTAACACCATACAAACAATAGCTTTTTGATAATTATTGCGGAGATGTATGTTTGGCATAAAGGTTCCTTGCACAACGTGCGATAAAAAAGTTGCCTTATTTTGTAAGAAAATGGGCTTGTCTTCGTCTAATGAAATGTAAGCTGAAGATATTTTCTATAATAAGGAAAGAAAATGAAATATACAAAAACATTTCTCATATTGACCGCACTTTTTGGCGGTTTGCAAAGTAGTTTAACGTATGCTGATCACACAGAATCATCAAAGGAGCAAAAAATGACAATGGAAAGCAAACAAGAACAACGAATTATTTATCTTGCTGGTGGTTGTTTTTGGGGACTAGAAGCTTATATGGAACGCATTCAGGGCGTGACTGATGCCGTTTCGGGCTATGCCAATGGAAAAGGCGATACCACGAACTATCAATTATTGCACGCGACAGATCATGCTGAAACCGTGAAAGTGACTTACGATCCAAATAAAATTTCGCTAGATAAATTGCTGCAATATTATTTCCGTGTTATCGATCCAACCAGTATTAACAAGCAAGGCAATGATCGTGGCAGACAATATCGCACCGGCATTTATTATCAAAATGAACAAGATAAAGCGGTGATTGAGGCAGCATTAAAAACCTTACAAAGTAAGTATCAGGCACCAATTCAAATTGAAGTAGAACCGCTGAAAAATTATGTGGAGGCGGAAGAGTATCATCAGGATTATCTCAAGAAAAATCCGAATGGCTATTGTCATATCGACATCAAAAAAGCGGATGAGCCATTAATTGATGATAAAAAATACCCAAAACCAAGTGATGCAGAACTAAAGCAAAAATTGACCGCACTTCAATATGATGTGACGCAAGGCAAACATACTGAACG